>NZ_JAYEEY010000002.1:0-292519 GCF_035156415.1 Algoriphagus persicinus | reverse complement strand
ATATTCGATAGGAAGATTAACCATTTTGGTGAATGTTGATCCTGTTAAAAATCCCCTTTTTTATCCTCCATTCAAACAATTATCAATGTTTTTCTATTCCTAATGCATAATCACGGTTAAAAGATCACACTACAGAATAGTAGCATCATGAAGCAGGACATTCCAATACTATATAAAAAAGGGATCACCACAAGAGTGATGATCCCGACTACTAGTAAACTGAATTTCAATTACCTCATTCCCATTCTTTAGTCATAGTGCCGAGGAAGCTTAATAAATCTCTGATTTCTCTTTTGCTCAGTAACTCTTTCATATCTGGCATACTAGATGGCGAGTTTTTACGCTCAGCGATACTGCTATTCATGATCAAGGTATCAGGCTTAGCGCCTACTTTCAGTACTACCCCATCTCCTCGATCTTCCATCAAGGTTCCACTCACAGACGTTCCATCTTTCAGCTCAAGCTGAACAAAACCATAACCTGGAGCCAGGCGCTTACTTGGATTGATCAACGCTTCCAGAAGTTCAGTTTTGGTGGCTCTATTAGCAATACCGTTCAAGTGTGGCCCTGCTACTCCTCCCATGTCATCGTAGCCATGGCATCGAATACATTGAGCTGTTTGATTTTGGAAAAATATATTTCTTCCAGCTCTCACACTACCTCCTTCGAGTGCTCCACTATAAAGAGCCACCAGATCTCCTTTTGTACGTGTTTCTTGCACCTGGTCGTATTTGGTTCTCAATTCAGGTGATTTCGTGGCATCGATAGCTTCTTCCAATTCGATCATTACTTCATTTTGCAATTTGTTTTTTGACAAGTCATCCAACAGTGTATTCCAAAGGGGTAACTCAGCAGAATTTTCAAGATTGCCCAGACTGAGTAAAGCAGCCTGTTTTTCGGCAGTTGTTCTATTTTGAATTACATCCTGAAGCAAATTCACCATCAAGTCTTGAGGAATGTCAGTTTTGGTCAATAGATCCAAACCAACTACTCGCACGGCTCTAGAATTATCCTTCATTGCTATTTCTATAGGTTCTGAAATAGATTCAGGATTAGCATTGGAAAGAGCCAATATTGCTGCTACTCTCACATTTTCAGATTGGTCATTTTTCAACAAAGCAACTAGCTTCGATTCAGCATCAGCAATCTTTAATTTCCCGATTGCTTTTACTCCAGCCTCTCGTATGATTTCATTTCTATCATTCAAAGCTCCTAGCAAAGTGGCTTTAACTGATTCTTGAATTGGTGCTAGATCTCTTTCTACACTTCCACGATTTCTCCCATCTACACGATCAAGCACAGATGGCTTAGCCCAGGTACCCAAGGTAGCAATAGCCTCTGCCTTCAAAATGGAATTTACTCCTGGCTTTGCTATGTAGTTCTTGAGATTATCCTGCGACTTCTGTGTTCCCACTCTCAGGTTTGCGCTGATAGCTCTTCTAATCAAAGGTTCATTTTCAAAGCTTGTAGTCACCAATAGATCACCCAAAGCTGGAAGCGCACCTTCTATAGAGAAATCATCATTAATCGCTCTCGCAACTTCCGTTACGATGTATTCGTCCTTATCAGCCAGGAATGCAGTAATCCCGGGATCTGCCATTCTACGCAGTGCCAAAACAGCTCCAAGACGGACTGCATTGGAAGGATGAGAAGCTAATGCAATAATTGGCTCCTTCTTATTGATTCGTGCCAAAGCTAAACTAGCAGCATGGCGTAAAAATGCATCTTCATCATTGTTAGCGTCCAATACCCCGATCAAACCGTCAAGCGCAGGTTCGTAGGCAATTCTTCCCAAAGCTTCTGAAGCAAAGAATCTCACTCTGATTTCACTGTCTTTCAATAAGGGAATTAAAGCTGCCCCAGCTTTCGCGTATTTAATATCTCCAAGCCACTTAGCTGCCTGAGCTCTGATTTCGGGATCATTGTCTTTCAGCAATGGGATCAAGGCATCTGCATAGTCCATTTTCTCCAATCTTGCCAATTGGCTGATTCCTACAATAGCATGTATTCTTGCCAATTGATTAGCTTTTTGGCTAACAGCCCCCTGAAACACTTTAATTCCATCTTCTCCTCTTTTAGCCAGTTCAAATTGGGCCTTTCTTCTGATTCTCATGTCCTCATCTCCTAAATAACCACTGAGTGCTTCATCCGTGAGTGTTTTGAAATCAGTTTTCATCACTTGAGCTGTGACCTTTCTAGCTTCCCAGTTTGCTCCTCCTTCATCCTCAATTTTCCAAACTCTACCGTAGTTTTTGGTATTCCATCCATCTATCCAATCAGCAAAATATAGAGAGCCATCAGGACCAAAGTCCAAACCAGTGGCCAAAACTCCAGACATGATATTCTCTGTTTGTGACATTTTGAAAGATGCTCCATCAGGTTCTAGTTTGAAAGCGTGAATTCCAGATCTAGTAGGATTACCTACAAAAGAAGCTACGAAGAAAGTGTTTTTCCATTTCTCTGCTAAAGCAGTTCCTGGGTTATATACCATCCCTGTTGGGCCATTGATGTAGTTTTGAATGGGCGGTGTGATATAGGCTGCCTGGCCTTCATGTCTAGGAATGAACAATTTTTCTTCCATCCATACCTTGTAAGTATTATTATCCGGATCGCGGTATTTGCCAAATTGCCAGTTGGTTCTCCAGCCAGTATCTGAACCGTTGACCAGATAAACTAGTCTTTCGCTTTCTCCAGCATGATCCCCATCATTGTCAACAGAGATCAAGTTGTTGTATGCATCAAAAGTAAATTCGTGGGTATTTCTTACGCCCATAGCGAAAATCTCAAAATCACTTCCATCTGGATTTGCCCGGGCGACTACTCCTCTATTTGGATATTTCCATTCAGTTCCATCTGGCCCTACTCCATTGAATCCAATGTCGCCAATACCCCAGTAAATTCTTCCATCTGGCCCAAGTTCGAGCCCTGACATTCCATGTCCTCCAAAACCAATATGAACGCCATAGCCATGGGATATGGATTCTTTCTCATCCATGATTCCATCACCATTTTTATCAGTAAGTCTCCATACGTCCGGACCTACTCCTACAAAAAGGTTATCGTCCAATTTCAGCAAAGCTCCAGCCACATCTGTAGTCACATCATTGAAATCCTGAACCATGATCTGAGAATAGTCTGCCAGACCATCTCCATCTCGATCTTCAAGGCGATATAGCTCTTCTCTCTCCACCGTCATATCCCGCCAGTCATGGGAACCGTCCCCGTTGACATCACCAAGCCAGGTATTTTTATCGGACATCTCTGGAGATAATGTCTTTTGAAGAAAAGCTCTTTTTTCTTCGATAGTTTGAAGACTGATAGATTCTATTTCCCATTCTTGGTGACCTCTAATATCAAATTCAGAGTTTTTCTGACGGTTGGTTCGCGTGTAATACAAACTACCATCGTCAGTCACCTGTATCGAAATCGGATCATAGACAAGTGAGTCAACTGCCCATAGGGAAAGTTTGAGGCCAGGACTAAGCNGTTGGTTCGCGTGTAATACAAACTACCATCGTCAGTCACCTGTATCGAAATCGGATCATAGACAAGTGAGTCAACTGCCCATAGGGAAAGTTTGAGGCCAGGACTAAGCGTAGGATTAATCCCACCTTCTGCAGCTAGAACCATGGGAGCAATTTCTTCTTGGGTCAAGGTTCGTTCTCGGAGATCCACATTCTCACTTTTACTACAGGAAAACAAAAGAGGAATTGCTGCGGCCAAAATGATTTTGGCGTAGTGACGTTTAATTTTGGGTTGAGGCATAGGTTAATTTTAATTTTCCAATCTTGAAATTAGCAAAATTAAAAATGGCTTTTTCGCCATTAATCAAAAAGGGTGGCAAAAACAAAAATCCCGACCAAGGATCGGGATTTTGTACACTTTAACCACTAACAACCATAAAACAAAAATTTCTGCAGACTAAGCGGGGATTGAGCCTAACGTCTTGGTAGTCGGTACGGGAATCGAACCCGTGTTTTATCCGTGAAAGGGATACGTCCTAACCCCTAGACGAACCGACCATAATAAATAAAAAATTTCTCACAACTTCCTGAAATTCAGGCGACAATGTAGTCGGTACGGGAATCGAACCCGTGTTTTATCCGTGAAAGGGATACGTCCTAACCCCTAGACGAACCGACCATTAATGACCTTGAAAAACTTGCTTTTTCAAATGGTTGTGCAAATATAGAGGCTTATGTTTTTAAAACCAATTTGGCTTCAAAAATTTCTTTTGATTTAGGCTAAAAAGCTGATCCAAAAGGAATAAGATTTTCTTAGAAAGGTTTGCAGTTGATTTTCCTACTTTTGATTTCCAATTAGAAAGCTACCAATGAAATCAACCAAACAAATCAGAATTGCTATAAACGGTTTTGGACGTATAGGCAGATATACAGCAAAATTACTCCTAGAAAAAAAAGAATTTAACCTGGTCGCTATTAACGATTTGGCTGATCAAACTGCCATCGTTCATTTGCTAAAATACGATTCCATTCATGGTAAATCTAAAAATAAAATTGAGCTTCAAGACTCGATTCTGAAGGTAAATGAAAATGAAATTCAACTTTTTGAGCATGCTGATCCAGCAAAACTCCCATGGGAAAGCTTAGCTATTGATATAGTAATCGAATGTACAGGGAGGTTTACGGATAGGAATGGTGCTGAAAAGCATTTGTCCGCAGGCGCAAAAAAAGTAATTGTCTCTGCTCCTTCCTTAGATCCATCTATCAAAATGGTGGTTTTGGGTGTGAATGATTCCATTTTGACTGGTGATGAAAAAATCGTTTCAAATGCTTCCTGCACCACGAATTGCTTAGCTCCCATGGTGAAAGTGCTGGATGATAATTTCGGAGTAGTCAAAGGTTTCGCTTCCACTGTCCATTCTTATACGAATGATCAGAACCTGCATGACGCCCCGCATCGGGATCTCAGAAGAGCTAGAGCAGCTGCCTATTCCATTATCCCCACCACTACTAATGCAGGAAAAGCATTGGATGAAGTATTGCCAGAGCTGGCAGGTAGAATAGAGGCTTCCGCAATGAGAGTACCTGTACCGGATGGTTCATTAACTGATATGATCGTGGAACTGAAAGAAGCAGCCACCGAGGATCAGATAAATGCAGCTTTCCGTGAGGCGAGTACAGGTTATTTAAAAGGATTTCTTGAAGTAGAGGACTCTCCTATTGTATCTATTGACATTATAGGAAATTCGCATTCCTGCATTATTGATTCTGCTCTCACTTCTGCAAAGGGCAAAATGATAAAGCTTGTAGGCTGGTATGACAATGAAGCGGGCTACGCCAACCGTTTAGTCGATCTAGCCCGTTTAATCTCATGAAATCGGGCATGACGCAAGCGACACACCGAGGGATGATTATAACCTGCGAGATTCTCCCGAATCGAGTTCGGGACAGGTTATGACCAATAAAAATCAATTATAAACAGATGAAATTATATTGATTTTAAGCTTTTACGCGATTCAGTGAAAGAAGCTTGACAACAAAATTTGGTAAGTTTCCTTTCTTTTTTCGTTCTCCCAAATTAAGATACCAGCCAATCTTCTCCATGATAGGAACCTTAAACGTCTCTACCATTTCGATCAGCGTGCCATCTGGGTCTTCCAAATAGGAGAATCTACCAGCTGCTTTTCCCATGTCGAATTCATTCTGACTATCTACGGTAAGTTCAATGCCTTCTTGGGCAAGTTTTTCCTTGATAGTACTCATGCCATTGACATCAAAGCACACGTGGATAAATCCTAAATCACCCCAGTTTCTATTTTCAAAAGCTTTATTCCTAGGTTGATTTTTTGTCTCCAATAATTCAATCTGGGTTTGACAAAATAGCTTACCAAAAGCTCCCGTCATCACTGATGAACCCTGAAGAATGGCTCTTCGATAGTTGGCATCGCCTTCACCTACTTGAGCAAAATCTTTCCACTTACCTGTTTTGTCGCAAAGGATTTCAGTTTGCATTAAATGTTTTTGATAAATAGGCAAAGCATCATCAACAGACGACACGCCAATAACCACACCTAAAACACCTCCTGTAAGATCCTTATTTTTACTAAACCAAGAGCCGTTTTCAATCAGTTCGAATGTATTTCCATAAGGGTCTTTTACATAAAAATGCCATACACCTATTGGGTTTTTCACAGGCTCACCCAGCACCACAGCTCCTACACTTTTAAGGTGAGCATAGGTTTTTTGTATATCGTGACAACGCATTTTCACTGCCAAAATCCCTAAATCTTTCCACGTAAGCTCCTGCTCAGATGCTTGCGGTTCCTTGGAGGTGTATTGCCAAATCTCAAAGCCTCCTCCGCCCTGCATATTCATGGCCAAGATCGCATGCCTGCTTTCCACCTTACCAGAAGTGTAACGGGTCATTAATTTTGCTTCAGCACTATCCTGAAAGATCGGCACATCCATCTTAAATGCTTTCCTGTACCAAGCCCATGCCTGGTTTGCATCATTTACTCCTATCCCAACTTGCTGGATTCCATTGATTGTCGCTTGATTCATTCAACTACTGTTATACTTTTTGTTCTTATGGTTTAAAAAATTTAAATATAAACTTTTGATTGTAGCTGGCTTAACTTTTAACAAAAAAAGAGAGAAAGCCATCAAATTAGCCAGCTGTACTATCAGCCAACTATTTTCACTGTATTTACGAGCAGACACTGTCATTTCATTTGAAAGGACATGAAAATTAGATTTTTGGCGAATTCTACTTACCATCTCAATGTCTTCCATAATGCAAAAGGTTTCGTCATAACCACCCAATGCTTCAAAAAGTGATTTTTTGATAAATAGAGATTGGTCTCCTCCTCCGGATAAAAGGCCGTTAAACTGCGTAAACCGGGAATTTAATTTCAGCAGCCTACTTTCTCTATCAAATCGGTAGCAAAAACACCCCACTTCTTTCCCCAGAGAAATACTTTCCAAAATAGCTTCTGGATAATTCTCCACAGGCCTGGTATCGGCATGCACAAAGTAAAAAACGTCGCCTTTTGCATGTTTGGCTCCTAGATTCAATTGCGCAGCCCTGGAGCATGTAGGCGAATGCACTACTAATGCGCCGAGCAACTCAGCAACGGTGATGGAACTGTCTTTAGAACCTCCATCCACAACTATAATTTCACGAATCATCACACCTCCATTTTGTTGAAGGTAAGGGATCAATTCTACTAGATTCGCGTCCTCATTTAGACAGGGGATAATTACAGAAATCCTATTTGCTTCAGTCAACCCTTCGCTTTATCGAATAATTCTTAATGTTGTTTTCCAATACTACTTTCTGCAAAACTCCTCCTTCGTAGTAAAAACGATTCATGCTACCGTTCACCTCAATCTCGTAAACCCCTTTCTCTATCTCTCGTACCGTGGTAAGCATACCAAAGTTTTCCGAGATCAAAATATCCCCAGCCTTAGGCTCATGAAAATATAAAGTTGCTGTACTTGCATGAATGACCTGATTAATAGGGTCCTCATTATGGAATTTATATGAATTCGCATCTACATCGTAATGATCCTTATTCCAGGTAACTGAGGTCAAAAAATTCCCCCTATTGGAATCCGAATTTGTAGTTGCTTTCATGAGTTGACCATTTTCATAGTGGGCTTTCTGCAGAAATTCCACATGGATTTTGCCAAAAAACCAAAATTCTACTTTACTGTGAATCTGATAATCTTCCCCCTTTGGAGAGGTGGTTTTATCTGCTTGCATACTGCCAATTGTAAATCCAGCAAGCACAATATCATACCTGTTTATTTTGGTTTGGCTGAAGCAATTTATTCCGACTCCAAGCAGTAGGAAAAGTAAGATGATTACAAAACTTATTAGCTTATAGCTTTTTAGCAACATATATCTCTATCAAGAGGTGAAGAATTTATTCTATATTTTTTCAACGTACAACCTCAAAAATAAGATGGACTTTCCGATTAGTTAACCCAAATGATGAAGAAACATCAAAGTTAAAGTTTATCCTTAAACCTATTCCAGTCCGCTTCAAAATCCACATCCGAAAGGGTGGGCAGCAATGCAAAGGTAATCTCATTCTTTTTCAAATATTCTATCGTCAATGCTGCCACTTGGTCTGTACTCCACGGTATTCCTTCAAATAACCCAGAAATAAATGTGGTCATACCAAGTAAGTAATACCCCCCATCTGTCGCAGGACCTATGACCACTTCACTTTCTTCTAGCTCTTCAAATGCTTTTGAAATAAGTTTCGGAGTAATCTCGGGACAGTCTGTACCAATTATTACCAATCTATCAAAATTCTCCTGGAAAAGCCTCTGAAGTGCATGGCTCATTTTATCACCCAAATCCTGACCTGACTGCAATTCAAACCTATAATTTTCTGGATAGACAGAACTGTCTACTTCAAGATGATTTGAGAAAAATAGGATCTTCTGAGCCGGACATTGTGAAGCTATTTTGTGGGTGACATTGACCAAAAGTTGATATGCTTCAAAGGCTTTTTGATCTCCTATAGTCGCAGAAAGCCTCGTTTTTACCTTGCCTAGTTCCGCATTCTTCTGGAAAATCACTATTCCTTCTTTCATCTGATCATAATTTAGATTTCTTAGTTAAACGCCTGCGGAATTCGAAAAAACACCTGAAGGATTTAATAATCGTTCTCTTAAGTATTGCTTGCGTCATGCTCGATTTCTTTTGTTCTTTTGCCTTGACGCAAAAGAACCAAAAAGTCAAGACGCCAGCAAAGCTTCACCCCGCAGGCCAGCCGCCTGGCTCGCTGCTGCGACAGCCTTACGCGCCCTAAGAACAAGCATATCTGCTGTTGCGGTGTATGCTGGGATATAATTCATCCCCCTGTGTGTCGTCCGCTCCTCATGGGTATTTCATATGTTTATAATAGTTTTTAATTGGTCATAACTTATCCCGTGACAAAGGAAACGGGATAGCCTGTCCCGTCCGCCGCGGCGGATCGGGAGAATCTCGCAAGGTAGATAATCATCCCAGTGTATGTCGCCTGCGATATGCTCGATTTCATGGGTGTTTTGATTTCTATATAAGTACGAATTAAAAGTATTAGTTGGACTTACAACCCAGATTTTACAAAATGGGTTTAGGATACATTATTTTTTCACAAAGATTGAGGAAAACCTGAACTGAAAATATGGCTGAACGTTCTATTCATTAATTAAAAAGGAACTTTTAAACAACTAACAACATGGCATTACGACTAGGCGACACGGCTCCAAATTTTACGGCCGGCACTACAGAAGGAACAATTGATTTTTATGAGTACTTGGGGGATGGATGGGGAATTCTATTCTCCCACCCTGCCGATTATACTCCTGTATGCACGACGGAATTAGGTGCGGTAGCCAAACTTAAAGACGAATTCGCTAAGCGAAACACCAAAGTAATGGCGCTTAGTGTGGATGGACTCGACAGCCACCAAGGCTGGATTTCGGATATCAATGAAACTCAGGGCACCACGGTGAATTTTCCGATCATCGCAGATTCTAACCGCAAGATCGCGGATCTTTATGACATGATTCACCCGAATTCCAATGAGAATTTCACTGTAAGATCGGTATTCGTGATCGGCGCAGATAAGAAAATCAAATTGATGATCACCTATCCAGCCAGCACAGGAAGGAACTTTGAAGAATTACTCCGCGTCATAGATTCGCTACAATTGACAGCAAATTATTCAGTAGCCACCCCAGCCAACTGGAAGCAAGGTGAGGATGTGGTGATCGCTCCTGCGATCAAGGATGAAGATATTCCTGCCAAGTTCCCTAAAGGTCATAAAGTGATCAAACCATATCTAAGAACAACCCCACAACCAGATTTATAATTATCTGGTTTTCAATCAAAAAAGGCTTTCACTTGAAAGCCTTTTTTGATTTTATCCTTAGCTATCTTTACGATTCAACTAACAGGAATTTTGCTCTAGCTGCACCCGCTCTCACCGATTTAGCATGTTGGTAACCTTCAGAATTGTACCAAGCTTCAGCTTTCTCCTTCGTAGGAAACTTTAGCATTACCAATCGCTCATGGTTCCATTCTCCTTCTAGCACTGTCACAGGATTACCACGAAGGACGAACTTCCCTCCATAAGCTGAAACTGTTGCTGGGGTGAGTTGCTTATATTCATTATACTTTTCAGGATCTGTGATATCTACTTCAACTATGACAAAGGCAGGCATAAGATCAAATTTTGGTTATAGGCAAATTTACTTCAATTATCGGCATCATTCAAACCCTACACCGGCTGCAAATCTCGTTTTGGCATAGGAAATCTTCCGCTTAGTTAGCAATTCGTTTAATACAACCTTGGAATTGAAAACTGAAACTTCCCTGCTATTCACCAAAAACAAACTGCTTTCGCCCATCTCAAACCTCCTCAATTCTCCTTGAAGCAACATTTCCAATGCTGCGACATTTCGTGTGTAGGTATTGATTTGGGAATTGACTACGCTCCAGCCATTGAGCTCATTTTCCAGTTTTGTGCGAAGCTGAAGCTCCTTCAAATCCCTGTCATTTTGCTTGAAATCTATTTTAGCCTCCGCTAGACGCATTCCACCCCTAGCCTTTCTCCACATCAAGGGCGTATAGACTGTAAGTCCCCATTTGTAATTATTTTCAAAAAAAGCAGCTTGATCAAATTGACTTAAGTTTTCTGTGAGAAAATTATACTTGAGCTTGACAACCGGAAGTATCTGCTGGGCTTTGAGTCGCCTATCTACATTCAGGCTCGCCAATTCATAATCTACAAGCATTAGCTCCGGATGATTTGCTAGGAGTATTCGAAGTTCTTCTTCATTCAAAATAAGGGGATGGTCTGCACGTAACCTCTCCGGTATAATCTGCAAATCTAAGGAAATGGGGTTTCCAGAATCATCCCAAAGAAAATTATTCAGCTCTTGAGTCCGTACAAATAACTCATTTTCAGCTTTCTGAAGATTAAATTCTCTAGTGAGCAGTTGTGTCGCGGCTTCCACTGTATCTATCGCCGGAAAATCACCTTGCTCATAGCTAAACTTCACTCCGCTAAATCTTGTTTTGGCGAGCTCTACACCTTCTGCTTGCAAGGCTCTATTTGCATGGGCCAGCGACCAACTCCAATAGGCTCCTGTTGCTTGCAGATACAATTCATTCAGCAGTCTTTTTCGCTCAGATTCTGTGGATTGTTGGTATATCTGTGCCTTGCGTAAGCTTGCTCTTCGATCATCCAAAATCAAACCTTGGCCAAGGTTTACAGATGCCCCTGCTGCAAGCAATCCTCCTGCGGGTACAGAATATTCAGGATTTAGATATTGTCCTGAATTCTGTTCAAATACCCCATTGAGCTCAATACCAGCCCAAGTAGGGATAGAAATACCTGCTTCTCTTTTTTCATAATAGGTCTTTTCATCGTAGCTCTTATTATCCAGATTACCGTACAGCAAGGGATCAAAACCGCCTCTAGCAGTTCGGACTTCCATATCCCCCATCGTAAGCATTATGTCAGCTTGCGCTGAAAGTGGGTGATTTGATTTCACCCAGTCCAGGAAAGTCTCAAATGCTAAGGTATCAGTGCCTTGAGCATGAAGCTGTATACTACTAATTAATACTAAGAAAGTAATGAGTATCCTTTTCATTTCTTTCCGCTCTCTAGTAGTTCCTTCTGCTTGCGAGTGTAATAATCTGCCGGAAATCCATTAAGCTGACGCCAGAGTTCATACCACACTGGCACATCGTTAAGCAATGCGATGCCATCTGCTCCTGAGCCTACACGCAGTACTTCTGGCCATGCTTGCTCTTCTGGATCCTCAGCTACCAGTACTCTGAATTGATTGCTTGTTCCGGCAAATTTATCTATCGCCACGATGACACCACCAAATGTACCATTGGATAGCTTAGGCCAACCTGCAAAAACGATTGCTGGCCAACCGTCAAAGATGAAGCGTACTTTTTTGCCTACCACCATTAAAGGTAAATCCACCGGAGAGACATACATCTCTACTGCCAGCTCACCATTTGACGGCACAATATTGACTATTTGGTCTCCTTCCTTGATTGTTTCCCCCAATCCTACTTGAATTGCCTCGGCGATGTAGCCATCCTGCGGTGCTAAAATATGTCTAAAGCCAGTTCGGGCTTCATAGTTAGAATATTGATTTTCAAGTTTGGAAGCAGAGCCTTCCGCATCGTATTGGCTAGACTGGGCAGTGTACATGTCCGATTCTGCTTTTGCCAGCTTGTCTTTGAAATCATTGTCTATCGCCTCTAACTCCAATTGAGCTGATATAAAGGAATTATTACTGCTCAGCAAACTATTTTCTGCACCAATAACAGAAGCCTGTACTTCCTGAAATTTCAATCTACGTGTTTCTAAATCAGTGAGTGACCTTAAGCCTTCCTCATAGAGTTTCTCTGCTCTTCCAAGTTGTCTTATCCCTATTTCATAATTGACTTTGGCCTGCTCATAACGGATGCTATCAGACTTTACTTGTAATGCAGCCATATCCAGCTTATTCCTTGCTTGTTCTTTTCTCAAAATATTATTTCGCTTCAATGCTGCGATCTGACTGTCTAGCGCTTTTACTTTTTCTTTGTAAGATAATGCGGAAAGGTTCTTGGCATTCAATTGAAGCTGAGTTCTAGGTAGAAGCAAGGAATCGAAATACTCATCTTTCACTTCAGTAATGCTGATGATAGTATCTCCCTTATTCACAAAAACCCCTTCGTTTACATACCACTTATCTATCCTACCTGCTATCACCGAGTGAATCGTCTGCGCTCGATGCTCAGGTTGTAGCATAGTCACATAGCCTTTTGAGCGGATATACTGAGTCCATGGAAGAAAAAGCATAAGAAACACCACACAACAAGACACAAAAAGGACTCTCACTCTTCTCCTCTTTTCCTCACTTGCCATGGTCATTTTGAGGCTTTCTGAATGCTCAAATGGCCTTCTATCTTTGATTTTATTTTCAGAGATATTTAACATAATCTTATGAGTTCAGGGTTAGAAAATGTTGATATCCATGCTGATTCCCTTGATAGGTAATATTACCCTCCTCCATTACTATTACCTGACTTGCTTGCCTGATCACCTCTTCATCTTGGGTGACCATCACCAGCGTCCAATCACCTCCAAACAAATGAGCCATCACACGTGCTTTTACGTCCATATCGAAGTGTTGTAGTGCATTTTCCAGTATCATGGCTTGTGGCTCACCCACAAGGGCTCTAGTCAAAATAATAGCCTGCGCCATCTTCCTGGATATTCCCCTTGCTTCTGGGAGAAGTATGGTTTCCATATCATCTGGTAGTTGATAGATGAATTCCCGAAGGCCCACCAAATCAATTAGAAATGCCAATTGCTTTTGATCTATGTCGCGTCCAACCAAAATATTTTCGGCTATAGTGCCATGAAAAATCTGCTGCAATTCCATACAATCACCGACCACTGTCCTGTATTTGTCCAAATTAATCATCTCCAAAGAGAGGTCATTTACTTTTATTTTACCTTGATAGCTTTCATAAAGCCCCGAAAAAAGCGCAAGCATAGCACTTTTGCCACTTCCGCTTTTCCCTGTAATTACTGCCTTTGATCCAGATTCGACAGTGAGGGTCACGCCTTTCAAAATAGGCTTGCTTACGTCTCTGGGGTGAAAAATCACATTTTCCATCGCCAATTTAATTCCTTGGGCTTGAGCAGTGATATCCTTTTCGGCTTCATTATGCCCCTCAAGCTCCATATCCATGATCTGACCAAGTTTCTCAGAGGCCACGAGAGTGTCATATACTGTCTCTAAAGAAATAATCAATTTCTCCACAGCATTGACCACCATGACTATAATAACTTCTGCTGCAACAAACTGACCTATACTGATTTGCTCATTAATCAACAATAAACTACCGGCCACCAAAAGACTTGTCACAATCAAAACCTTGAATGCAATAAGCGCTTTGTATTGAAAAATCAACACAGAAAAGTGATGGGTTCTAAACTCCACATAGCGCTTTAGAAGCTTGTCAACACGCAGAATGGGCAACTTGGAATTACCTCCTACCAACTTAAACGTATTAAGTGTCCTCCCAATTTCTTCTAGCCAATAGGCTGTCTCATATTTATAAGTTGACTCTTTCAAAGCTGTTGACATCCCCTTTGGACTGGTGAAATAGAAAATGGTCAATAATATTATTACTAGAACTATCCCAAATAAAATAAAGGTGGCATGATAAAACGATAATAATATTAGCCCGAAAAACACTTGTATGAGGGATGTAGAATACTCAACCAAAATCTTTGATACTCCTTTTTGAAGGTTAACGGTATCGAAGAACCGATTCACAATTTCTGGAGCATAAGTGCCATGAAATAATTCCGATTTTATCTTTGGAAGTCTATACGCCAAAGAAAGTCCGGATTTAGCAAAAATTCTTTGCTGCAGTTTCTCCGTAATCTGCAATTGGGAAATCTGTAGAAATCCGCCAAAAGCTATACCTGCTGCTACTATTAGTACCAAGATTACCCAAGAAGTAGTGATCCTTCCTCCCAACACAAAATTCAAAATTGCCTGAATTCCCAACGGGAGAGATAGTGCCACCAAACCGTTTAAAATGGCATAAAAGTATATGGAATACACTTGATCTTTTTCCTCTTTCAGCAGATTGAAAAATCGCTTCATTGGAGTAATTGCCTTTGTGCTATTCATTTGAAATTGCCTTTAATAGTAAATCTTCAAAAAAGACCAGACGGTTTTCTGAATCTAAGGACTGCTCTGTCATACCTGGTAAATGCTTGGAATTAAATGCATGAAGTAAGCTAGACTCCATGATCGTATATGCCAAGGTTTTAGGAAAAGGATAGGTTGGGTTTATTTCAAAAATCAATTCGGAAATACGCTCACCGAAATTATAAACTTGAGCAAATATCCCACTTTCGTGCTCCGCATCTACGGTTTTGGTCAAATACCCTTTGAGTGATTCATTGACCACTATACGACGCAAATCCTCAGGATTTATGTGAATGTTTTTTGTAAAGACCGGCCCATTGACGATAAGTTTCATAGCTATGGACAAGCGGGACTTACTGCTATCCAGATTTGCAGTAGCATACACATAATTCACTTCCATCCAAGCCCAATACCAAGCTGTAAGATACAGAAGCAACATATGTTTATTCTCAAAATATCGGTAAACTGCCGCCTCAGTGACTCCAATTTGAACTGCCAGCTTCTTGAAAGTGAAATGCTCCATTCCCAGATTCTGTATGAGAATAGCTCCCTGTTGAACTATCGAACTACCTAACTCTGAGCTGAATGGTTCCTTCAGATAAAGGTTGTCATGCACCTGCATCTTCATATTATTTAATAAATTCTCCATAGAAACGTTTGGTAACTACAGTGGAAACGCCTTTTTCAAGAAAAAGTTAACAAAACTTCCAATAAGTAAGTATTACATACTTTTTGTATTTTTAATTCGATTTTGCATTCCTACCTAATCTGCAAATTATATTTTATGACTGTAGGCGTGTGCCCATGCAATCAACAGCGGATGAATGATAATCAGCCTAAACCATCCTGTCCATGGCGGCAAACAAATCCCATTTTCAATACATGAATTTAGCTGAATAAAGTAAACATGAGCTGGAATAAAAGCAAGTAACATCAGGATAATGCCCCATGCAGCCCATTTCCTAGTGGAAGGAAAAAGTAATGCTAATCCAAACCCAACTTCGCTTATTCCAGCGATTAAATTGAGCAAAGAATGACTTGGAAGATATTCGGGAATCAATCTGAGATAGCCAGAGGGATTGACAAAATGGTTGGCGCCAGCTAGTATATAAAAAATTGACATTACATAAAGAGCTATGATTTTGAGTTTTTTCATGTGTTTATAATTGATTTTTATGAAACATCGAATTCTGGTAACTTACCCCTTCCATGGCAAAAAACACCTCTTTTTTCAGATTCAAAGTGCGCCCTTGGGTATTTTGGCCTCCTTTTATACTTTTGATAGTAGCAGTATTCAGTAGCATTTTATTTTCCGATTCATTTATTAATGTTGTCAGAAGGATTCAGCTAGGCATTCTCGCCCACTTTTCACTGGGTTTTAGCTGGATTTCATTTGGTATGACCTTACTGGCCATTGCCGTCCTCTTTTCTCCGTTGGGACATTACAAAATCGGAGGAAAATCAGCAGTTCCGAGATTGAATAAGATTAGCTGGTTTGCGATTGTCCTCTGTACAACCATCGCGGTTGGTATCTTATTTTGGGGAAGTGCTGAGCCACTCTCCCACTTTCTTTTTCCACCGGACTTCAAAGGGTTTGAACCAAATTCAGAAGAAGCTAAGTCTTTCGCATTAGGAGCCTTGTACTTTCACTGGGGTTTTACTCCTTACGCTATTTACGCTGTACCTGCTTTGGTGTTTGCCTTGATGTATTATTCTGGTAACAGCCGATTTAGTCTTAGTATCATGCTCAGGCCGATGATTGGCAATTCACCTCATCGATTCTGGGAAACTGGCCTGGATATGTTCAGTCTCTTCGCTTTAGTGACTGGAATGGCTGCAGCACTTGGAGCTGGAATACTAAGTCTTTCCGGTGGTTTTCTGGCATTTTTTCCTGAGTTCGATCCCACATTTCTTACCGGGTTCATCACACTTGCGATCTTGGTTACATTTATTGTCTCCGCATCTACGGGCATTGAAAAAGGGATAAAGAACCTCTCCTTATTCAATCTGGGCTTCTTTTTTCTGATCACATTTCTATTTGTGATTTTAGGAAAAAAAGGTAAAATTTTAAACTCCATTCTGACGGGGTTCACACACTACTTTTCAAATTTCACTGACTTAAGTCTGCAACTAAGTGGAGCGGGAAACAACTGGACTTACGATTGGTCCACCTTTAATTTTGCTATGTGGATGGCTTGGGCTCCCATGACCGCTTTATTTCTCGGGAAAATAGCAGTTGGCAGAACTGTCCGTGAATTTCTAATGGTAAACTGGTTTTTACCTGCTCTATTTTGCCTGATCTGGATGGGGATTTTTGGAGGAACCACTGTAGATTTTGCTTCCAATAATCCAGAAATCTATAAAGATCTTTACCAAAATTCAGGCCCTGAATCTATCATCTACAGAGTATTTGATGATATGGGGTATTTCAAAATCTTTGCCCAGCTGTTCATTCTTGGCATTTTCATATCCAATGTGACTGCAGCAGATTCTAGCACGGATGCACTTGCCAGCATAAGTATGGAAAAACAAGATGGAGATCCATTCCGGTCAGATACAAATCTAAAGGTGATTTGGGGGGTGTTGATCGGATTTCTATCCTGGGTGATGATCACTTATTCAGGAATCGATGGCGTGAGAATATTATCGGTCATCGGTGGACTTCCAGCCCTTTTTTTCTTATTGCTTGTTTCAGTATGCCTTTTGATGATTCTTATTTCACCCAAAAAATACCTACCCAATCAATAACCTCTGTATTTCAATTTACCCACATTATAAAGGTAAAGTACCTTAGAATAGCGTAACATCAACGGCATCAGAATCAGATTAGACACAGCCACTGTAGTAAGATACATCCAAAGCTCAGGCCTGACCATCAGCAGATTCAACACCACCATGGTAATAATCACCAGTGACACTGAGAAGCCATAACTTACATACATCGCACCGTAGAAAAAATCAGGTTCAGCATGAAAGTTAGCTCCGCAAACAGAACAAGACTTATTGACCTCAGACAATTTCCGGAAGCTATACACTGGAACAGAAAATAAATTACCTTCGTGACATTGGGGACATTTAGCCCCCGCAATAGCTTTGATAGTGCTTTTTTTACTCATATCTGATTAGAAAAAGAAATGATTTGGATGCCTTGCCATCATGGGAAAGGATTTGGAAATGGGAAGGAAACTCTGTACTAATTTCTATCGAAAGATCTCATCAATATCATAATCCTTACCTACGCCCCATTGAAGGAGTTCCTCAATTGTATAGAATTCTAATGTATCAAGATCCTTCACTTTGAAATTTGTACCCTGCAACCGGGCAACAATCTCGACTTGTCTTACTTCCCCCATGTTTACAAGTTGATATTTTCTACCGACTCGCAGATTATCAAGCGCTATAGGCATATTAGGCTTTATCTTTAATCACCACGCCAACTGCTTCAAAGGTAATCTCTCGCTTTGGCTCAGTGATCGCTTCTACTTCCGCTTTGCTCATGCCGCCATCTTCGGCATAATGTCTCAGTGTCTTTACGTCAGTTTCTGTCAAGACTGCCACTCCTTCCAGAATGACAGGATATCCTTGAGAAGTAGTTGGGACAAAAAATCCATAATCCTTAAAGGTCACTCGCATGCTTTCTCCATTAGGAAGATCCATGGTAAGCCAGCAACCTTTCTTTGTACAAACCTCCTTGATCTCACCAGCTATTTTCCCTTCGAAGTTTCCATCCTTTTCCACAACTGAAATCATATGAGAAGGGGAAACTACTCCTGCTACTACCATATCAGCACCATAATTTCCAGGAATTGTGTCAGCAGCAACAACCTCTGTCCCCATTTCTTCCAGCAATGTCCCAGACTTCTGATTTTGACAGGCAGTGCTAAGTGCCATACCAAATGCGAGTACAACTAAATGAGAAATTTTCATGTGTTTATAATTTGTTTTTTAAAGGTCACACAGCCTGTCCCGTCCGCCGCGGCGGATCGGGAGAATCTCGCATATTTGATCATCCCAGTGTGTGAGGCTTGAGTCATGCTCGATTTCATGAGTTTATAATTAATTTTAATTTGCAACATGGAATCTCGCAGGTTTTATAATTATCCCTCTAAATGTTGTTCTTCGACATGCTCGATTTCATAGCATTATTTATATTAATGCCCAAAAATACGCTTAAGAATCGGAGAGAAAAAGCAAAGCGCGAATGTTTGGCAAACTTATGCTAATTCAAAATTCCTGCCTATCTGCTCTATTTATTACGAAAAGATCGATTGCGAAAAAGATTTGAAACAATTTTTTCAATAAAACTTCAATTTTTTTAACAATCCTGTAATTTTGCATTCAAATTAACCTATTGCCCCTACACATGCCTCATCCGACAAAGTTCATTATTGATTTTGACAGTACATTTACTCAAGTAGAAGCCCTGGATATTCTAGGAGAAATAAGCCTTCTAAACGACCCAGATCGAGAAGTAAAACTAAAAGCCATTAAGGACATCACTGATAAAGGCATGGAGGGCAATGTGACCTTTCGCGACAGTCTGATACAAAGAATCGACATACTCAAAGCCAGCAAGTCACAAATAACAGATTTGATCGCTGCGTTGAAGAAAAAGGTTTCCAAGTCTTTTGAGCGAAATAAGGAATTCCTTCAGGATAATTCAGACAACATCTACATCGTTTCCAATGGCTTCAAAGATTTTATCATTCCTATAGTGGCAGATTATGGCATACACCAAGACAATGTGTTCGCCAATGAATTCGTCTATGATGAATCGGATAATATCGTAGATTTCAACCGTGACAACCCGCTTTCGCAGAATAATGGAAAAGCAGAAACCATCAAAAAAATCAATCTTGAAGGTGAAATCTATGTGATCGGTGATGGTTACACCGATTATGAAATCAAAAAATCTGGCCTGGCCAATAAGTTTTATGCATTTACTGAAAATGTAAACCGTCCTAAAGTAACCAAAGAGGCAGATCACATAGCGCCAAGTCTAGATGAAATCTTATACGTCAATAATTTGAACACGAAATTCTCTTACCCAAAAAGCAGAATCAAGGTATTGCTCCTTGAAAATGTCCACCAAATCGGTGTCGATTTACTCAACGAAGAAGGCTACGAAGTAGAAGTTGTCAGCTCTGCCATGTCAGAAGAAGAACTCTGCGAAAAAATCAAAACTGTCTCTATTCTAGGTATTCGTTCTAAGACCAATGTCACCAAAAAGGTATTAGAAAATGCCAATAGACTGCTGGCAGTAGGTGCATTTTGTATCGGAACTAATCAGATCGATCTGGAAACATGCCAGGAAAAAGGAATCGCAGTATTCAATGCTCCATTCAGCAATACCAGATCGGTGGTGGAAATGGCCATAGCAGAAATCATTTTCCTGATGAGGAATTTTGTAGATAAAACTACCTCTATGCACAAGGGTAAGTGGGACAAATCTGCTTCTGGAAGTTTCGAAATCAGAGGCAAAAAACTAGGTATAGTAGGTTATGGAAATATAGGAGCGCAGCTTTCAGTCCTTGCAGAAAATATGGGATTGAATGTGTTCTATTATGATGTGATTGAGAAATTAGCCTTAGGAAACGCCACTAAGGTTGATTCTTTGGAAGAATTGCTTAGCACCTGTGATATTATTTCTCTACATGTAGATGGACGAAAGGAGAATAAAAATATCCTGAGCAGAGAGAAAATAGAATTGATGAAGCCCGGTTCCTATTTGGTGAATCTTAGCCGTGGACATGTGGTAGAGATTCCGGCGCTCCGGGATGCGATCCTTTCCGGCCGCTTGGCCGGATGTGCTGTTGACGTCTTTCCTGAAGAGCCAAAAAATAACAAAGAGCCATTTGTATCTGAGTTGATAGGCTTACCAAATACAATCTTAACTCCTCATATAGGTGGTAGTACGTTGGAAGCACAAGAGAACATTGCTCGGTTTGTACCCGGGAAAATCATGGAGTATATCAACACAGGCAATACCTACAACTCGGTAAACTTCCCGAACATCCAGTTGCCTTTCCTACAAAATGCGCATAGGCTTATCCATATTCACATGAACGAGCCCGGTGTGTTGGCAAAAATCAATCAGATCTTGGCGAACTTCGAAATCAATATTGTGGGGCAATACCTCAAGACAAACGAGAAAATCGGATATGTAATTACCGATATAGATAAAGCCTATTCCACTGAAGCTATTGATGCATTGAAACATATTCCTGGCACCATCCGCTTTAGAGTTCTTTATTAAGAAATAAGTTCCTTTATAGCCAACAAAAAAAGTCCCGTCTAAGCGGGACTTTTTTTGTTGGCTTAGGCCGTGATCGAAATCTATACTTCACTAGGATCTAGGCATCTACACCATTTTTGCTGAATTTTAGTAAAATATGACTTCTGAGTACACGCGAAAAGTCTACCAGAACTGGGGTCAGTATTGTCCAGAATACCCAATCAGCTCGATCACAGTACTTTGCTGCTGGCTGAGCTGAGCAAGCAGCATGTAATCCAGCTCTATTCTCCGCTTTAAGAAATAGAGAATCCATAGGATATAAACCACACATCCTCCCATATATATGAGGAAGATCAAACCTCTGGTCTGAATTTCAGGGAGTATCATATTTGAAAATAATTCCCAATCGTCAGACCGGAAGTTTTCATTGTCGTAGGACAACAATTAGGCGAGCATCGAAAGTACAAGTACCTATTAATCAAAATTTTATGATCTTAGACCGAGCTTAGAAAGATTACGGATAAATCGAAAACGGAGAGATTAAGTGATTTGAAAGTATGATAAACTTTGTCGAAATTCGATTTAATATCAATCGTGCATTGGCTTGGATTAGTAGGTTTTGTTCGGAATTTTAGTTTGCAAAAATTCAAGTTCCTGCACGACTTAATTTAAACTAGCAAAACAGGATATACTACTGTTTAGGGCGTTTGGAAAAACTACCGAAGGTTTAGGGCTATAGCCGTTACACGACCTCATTTCAAATAATTTAAAAATTTATCCGATCCGGCTATTTCTGCTGAAGTTTCTCAAATCCGAACTATTCAATATTTCTAGATACAATCTGTGTAAATACAAGTGTAGGCTTCTGGGTGAAAAAATGTTAAATAATTGGCCTATATTCAGAAAAATAGATTTCCCATGGGGTTATGAACAGTTAACGTCCCGATTTCCGAGCTCAAATTTTTGTTTTTCGGAATACCTGGTCTAGAGTTGAATCATACGATTCAAGAAACGAGAAGAGTAATTTCTATTTGTTATATAGATTATAGAAGATAAACTCAAGATCATGAAGGGACAACTAACCGTATCATTCAACATAAACTTTTTGAAGGACAGTGCCATTAGTTTGGCAAAGATCCATAAGGTTTCATCTACTTTCAATAATTTGAAACCGATTACACCAATTCTGGAAGATTCCAAACAGATACTCACAGATACCTACCGGACGCTCTCCAAAATAGTGAAATCCGAAAAAGAGATTTCTCCCGCCTCGGAATGGCTGATGGACAATTTCTATATTATTCAAGAACAGATTGTACAAATTGGCATTGATTTTCCAAAAACGTTTCAAAAAAATATACCCATACTGGCAATAGGCGAGCATAAAGGTTTTCCAAGAGTATATGAGATAGTACTCAATATGCTTACACACACAGATAATGTCTTAGACAGTGAAGTTCTTCTAGAATATATCCGAAGTTATCAGGAAGAGGAAACGCTTCAACTAGGTGAACTTTGGGCCATACCTATTATGATCCGCTTGTTTCTCATACAAATTTTGGCAGAAAAAGCATCCAGGATTTTAGAGCAAAGGGTCATAAAAAGGGAGGTTGAAAAATTTGTAAAAGAAATTGAAAAGGAAGATTTGCAAGAACCCGGAGCCTTTTCACACGCTATTTCCGGCTGGGCTAAAGATCATTCGAAAAAATCGGGTCTATTATATCTATTAGAGTTATACAATCAGCTCCAGTCAGCCGGTGTGATTCATGAGGAGCAAAAGCGCTGGTTCAGTTATCAAATTAATCAATATGAAATAACGCTGGAAGAGGCCATGCGTCGAGAGGCGCAAAAACAATCACGACTTCAGGTAAATATTCAAAATGCGGTGATCTCTTTACGGGAGATTACAGAAACGGAATGGTCGGATTTTGTAGAGGATTGCTCCGTCATCGATGATTATCTTAAGCAAGATCCTTCAGGACATTATACAATGATGGATTTTCACACAAGAGACAGCTACCGGAGAATAATAGAGAAAGTTAGTAGACATTCAAATTATTCAGAGACAGAGGTATCTAATATTGCCTTGGGATTGGCCAAAGAACAGGCAAAGAAAGTAGCTGAAAATCGAGATGATTTGATGTTTGACCAAAATAAAGTAAAACAGCATATTGGATATTTTCTTGTTGGAGATGGATATAGTGACCTTATAAAGAAAGTTGGATACTCAACTCCATTTACAGAACGGATCTACCGGGCCTTTGAGTCAAATTTTTATTTGTATCTGCTCACCATCTTTCTATTTTCTCTTTTTTTTGTAGGAATTTTGTTGATCGCGATTGATGCTATTAGTTATTCTCCTGAAGTAGTAATAGCTGTAATCCTTATTGCATTTTTCCCGGCTCTCGAGCTATCTATTATAACAGTAAATCGGTTTTTTTCTTTTTTCCTACCTCCTCGTGTCCTTCCCAAGATGGATTACAAAGAGAATATTCCCTACGCTTCTCGAACACTTATTGTAGTCCCCACCCTGTTGTCTTCCTCTGAAGACGCATTAAATCAGATTGAAAACATAGAAATTCATGCTTTAGCCAATCCTGATCCGGGACTTCAGTTTGCAATACTTTCCGACTTTAGGGATGCAAATGAAAAGAATCTGGAGGGTGATAAAGCCATCCTCAGCACCGCTGAAAATGCAATCAAAGAGCTCAATAAAAAGTATTCATCATGCTATGGAGATAAGTTTTTTATGCTCCATCGTGAGCGTCAATGGAATAAATCTGAAAATGCATGGATGGGCTGGGAAAGGAAACGAGGTAAACTCGAAGAATTAAATAACTTAATTTGTGATCCAACTTCGATAACATCCTATCACTTTTTCGCAGGTGATTTTTTTGATTCTTTGAATTCCGCTCCAATACAGTATATCATCACCCTTGATGCTGACACGAAACTGCCACCTGGATCTGCAACAAAACTAATCAGCACCATTGCTCATCCACTAAATAGAGCCCAGTTTGATAATGTTAAAAAAAGAATAACAAAAGGCTATGCTATCATCCAGCCACGCATTTCATTTTTTCCTGAATCCGCAAAAAAAACCTGGTTTGCACGGATATTCTCCGGGAATGTAGGAATAGATCCCTATTCAGCAGCAGTCTCTGACATTTATCAGGACTTAATAGGCGAAGCTATTTTTACTGGCAAGGGGATTTACGATTTAAGAGCCTTTCACTTGGTTTTAAATAACAAATTTCCAGAAAATAGAATTCTCTCCCATGACCTCATCGAAAGTGCCTATTTGAGGACAGGGCTTGCTACTGATATTGAATTGTTTGACGACTACCCCAGCACTTATTTGAGTTTCGCCAAAAGGAATCATCGTTGGACACGAGGCGATTGGCAAATTGCTTCTTGGCTTTTTCAACAGGTCCCCGGACCAGACGGGAAAATCCGCAATCAGATTAGCCTTTTATCAAAATGGAAAATTTTCGATAACCTACGCCGGTCCTTGAATTTTTCATTCCTGACAATTTTCTTCATCGCGGGTCTGTTTTGGCTTCCCGGATCAGGATGGATTTGGACTGCTGCGGCGTTGGGAATTTTGGCATTTCCTACTTATGTAAGTCTGTCAAGCGACCTCCTAAACAGACCGGCAAGGGTTAGGTGGAAACTTTATATGGAGAAAGTCCGAGACAATCTGAAAATAAATACGGCTCAGGCTATATCCACCATAATCATCGTCCCACATCAGACATTTATTCAACTTGATGCTGCATTTCGAACGTTGTACCGCTTATTCTTTTTAAAAAAGTGGCTACTCGAATGGACAACGGCTTCCCACGCAGAGAAACTCAGTCCCAATTCATTGAGTGTCTACTTTCGGCTAATGATTGTCCCAGTTTTACTGGGAGTCTTCATTTTCGTGACTGCTATGGTTATTGCTCCGCAATATTTGTGGATTGCAATCCCGGTTTTCCTGTTATGGTCAGGTTCACCCCTATATATGTGGTACATCAGCCAGCCTACTAAAAAAAGTCCGGTAACTGTCTCAGAAGAAGAGCGATTGAAACTTCGCATGTATGCAAGACGCACGTGGTTCTATTTTGAGCGATTTGTAAATGAAGAACATTATTGGCTTCCACCTGACAATTACCAAGAAGACCCTCCGCTACCCGTAGCAGAAAGGACATCTCCTACAAATATTGGATTGGCACTAGTGTCCAATCAGGTCGCCTACAATATGGGATATATCACCATGGGCGCATTACTGGAACGGCAACAGGAATCTCTACAGGCACTTCGAGACTTGGAAAAATACAATGGCCATCTCTTTAACTGGTACGAAACGCGACTAGGAAAGGCTTTGTATCCCAAATATATTTCAACAGTAGATTCAGGAAACCTCGCCGCTAGTTTAATGGTGACGAAAGAAGCCATCATTCAGGTAATGAGCTCAAAAGGGGTTAACAAAAATTTTATAATCGGATTACAGGATACCCTCTTGACTATTAAGGAAATTTTTAACGAATACAAGAATAATGAGGTGTTTTTTAAATCAGCCTTTAATCAAATTCTGGATCATACAAATTTGATGCTCACCAAACTTAATACTGCAGGAGCTCAGAGCCAATCTGTAAATCTGGAATTATTAAGGGATTTGAAAGTAGATGCAGTTAATCTGAGCGCTATCGACCTGTTACCACTAGGTAGCTATTTTGATGATCGGAAAAGAAAAGACTTACTTTTTTGGATAGAAAGTCCCCTAAAGCATATCGAGAGGGCAATTGATGAATATAAATGTTTGACCCTTCCCGATAAGTTGGATATCAATTTTTATTCACCTGAGGAATTGAATGTTTTGCTCAAGGATAAATACAAAGATCATTCATGTAATCATTTAATAGAAAAATGGCTGAACCAAGCTGAAGAAATTATATTTCTTTCTGAAAAAATGATAGATGAAATGGATTTCTCTTTTCTCTATCAAAAAAAGAGAGGTTTGTTCAGTATTGGATATAATTTGGACTCAGCACAGTTCGATAAAAGCACTTATGATCTTTTGGCGAGTGAAGCAAGGATTGCCTCTTACGTTGCCATTTCAAAAGGTGATGTGCCTGTCGAACATTGGTTTCGTCTAAGCAGAAGGCTTACCAGAATTAATCATGAAGAAATTTTGCTTTCATGGGGAGGTACTATGTTCGAGTATTTGATGCCCTTGCTCTTTTTTAAATATTATCCCGACACCATAATGACTCACACTTATCATAATGTGATTAATTGGCAAAAACAGTACGGGGATAATCGGGGTCGTCTGTGGGGTTTTTCTGAAAGTGCGTATTATTTTCTAAATATCGATTTGCACTATCAATACCGGACATTTGGTGTCCCGGGGCTGGGTTTAAAGCGTGGCTTGGCAGACGAATATGTGGTTGCCCCCTATGCAACTATTCTTGCACTCATGGTGAAATCGAAAATTTCAATCCATAATCTGAAAGCTATTGAAAAGCTAGGCGGCTTAGGCCTTTTTGGATTCTATGACGCTATTGATTACACCCAATCTCACCTCACTGAGGATGTGCCATTTAAACTAGTTAAAACCTATATGGTTCACCATCATGGCATGAGTTTGATTGCACTTGATAATTTCCTGAATGGTTGTACAATAAGTAACAATTTCCACGCTGATCGCCGTATAAAAAGTTGTGAACTTTTACTACAAGAACGAATCCCACGAGGGGCACCTATCAAAGAACCTCACCCAATTGATGCTGAACTTGAGCCTGCATTCAAATCCTCTGCCCACTATGTAGCAGAACATATTGGAATAAATGAACTCGATGCGAGTCCCCCGAGGCTGCATACTCTTTCTAATGGGAATTTCTCAGCGATGATCACGCATGCAGGCACAGGTTATTCGAATTTTAAAGGGATTGTATTGAACGCCTGGCAACCCGATTCCACCATTGATCCCCTTGGTTTATTCTTTTATATCAAAGACACTGAAAGCGGAAAATTTTGGTCTGCCATGCACCAGCCGGTTAAGAGCAAACCCGACAGATATGATACTTGGTTTCACAACGGAAAAGTAGTGTGCTCGCGGGTGGACGATTGGATTGAAACCACTACTGAAATTTGCGTCTCGCCCGATCATCAAATCGAACTTAGAAAACTTACCTTTACCAATTATGCTGATCGAAAACGTACACTGGAGGTCTCCAGTTATGCTGAAGTGGTATTGAATAGGCTAGTTGACCATAACGCCCACCCTGCATTTTCTAAACTATTTATAGAAACCGAATACCTGGAAGCGCATCATTCTATTATCGCTAAGCGCAGGCCACGAAGTGAAAATGTAAGCCCAACCTGGATGGTTCATACCTTTGCAGGAAACTTCCAGGACAATCCAACCGCACCACTCTATTTTGAAACTGAGCGAACTAATTTTATCGGCAAAAGCAGGTCTCTTAGTAATCCAGAAGCGATGGATGAAGGGAACATACTCAAGGGATTTCAGGGGAATGTATCGGATCCAATTGTCAGCTTTAGAAAACCAATCACGCTCAATCCGGGAGAGAAAGTCCAAATTAGTTTTGGGCTCGGTTTTGCCGAATCCAGGGAAGCCGCCATTCAAATGGCAGACACATATGACAATCAACTTGCAGTAAACAGGGCTTTTGACCTTGCTTCCATTTATGGTTCCGTGGAGTTAAACCACCTCGCGATTAAAACCAGACAAGCCCATTACTTCCAAAAACTTGCCTCTTACCTTTATTATGCAGATTCAACATATCGAACAGATAAACAACGCCTTCTGCTCAATCATAAAAAACAGCAGGACTTGTGGGCATATGGAATATCAGGTGATTTTCCTTTAATCATCTTCCGGATTAATGAAACCAGTCAACTCAAGCAGCTTAAGATTTTAATCAAAGCACATACCTTCTGGCGTTTCAGGGGCATTGAATCTGAATTGCTCATCATCAATGAACATGCCCCGGGGTATATAGACGAAATTCAAGAAGCTATTCAGGTAGCGATTGAGTCTTCACTCGAGCGAGATATCCTGAATAAAAAAGGCGGCATTTTTATATGTAGGGTTGATAAAATTCAACAAGAAGATTTAACGCTATTATTGAGCGTGGCACACGCTATCTTCAACAAAAAACTACCAGATTTATCTAGAGTTAATTTACCTACAGAAACAACCTCGTGGTATAAAGGGGGTGAGACAGCGAATTATCTACCATTAAAAGAACGAGGGGTTGATGTGGATGAATCGCATAGGCAGAAACAGTCTAACTTGCAATTCTTCAATGGATATGGAGGGTTCTCTGCAGAAGGGAATGAATACCATGTTTTAATAAAAAAAGATTCAGAAACCGGTTTCCCTATATTTCCACCCGCTCCGTGGATTAATGTGATCGCCAATGCCAAATTCGGATTTACAGTCTCAGAGCGGGGTGCAGGATATACCTGGAGTGAAAACAGCCGTGAAAACAAACTCACTTCATGGTCAAATGACCCTATAAAAGATACACACTCTGAAGCTTTTTACATTCGAGACGAAATAAAAAGAAAGTACTGGTCGCCCACCCCCGGGCCTGTAATTAGTTCAGGATTTTATCGAGTGATTCACGGCTTTGGATTTACCAGTTTTGAACATTTCTCAAATGGTCTGGACCAAAAACTCATACAGTTTGTTCCGCAAAATGAACCTGTTAAAATCTCAAAGCTCACTTTGCAAAACAGAGGAGAAGAAATCCAAAGACTTTCTGTATTTAGGTATTTAGAGAGAGTTTTGGGTGTAGAAAGAACTACTTCTTCCAGATTCATAAATCAGGAAATATCTGCGGATGGAAGGACTTTGTATGCGAAAAATAATTACAATAATGAGTTTGCAGGTCGTATCGTCTTTTCTTCTGTCATCAATCCTATGGAGAATGCGCAATTTCGACACACTACCGACAGGAAACATTTTATCGGGCGAAATCGCTCCTTATGCAAACCTCTGGCTGTCACCACTGATAGATTGCTTGACAATAAGGTGATTACAGGTGGGGATCCTTGTTCGGTTATCCAGACTATATTTGATCTGGCACCCGGCCAAAGCGTATCACTTATCTTTTTGGAAGGAGAATGCAACAACAGAAATGAAGTAGATTTGCTCATCAAACGCCTTTCGGATAGCGTCCAAACCGATGCTGAACTTCATAATGTTCAAGAGTTTTGGAAAAAAACACTGACCAAGGTTACGATTTCCACCCCCGATAGATCGCTGGATATTATGGTAAACGGCTGGTTGATGTATCAGAATTTATCCAGCCGAATGTGGGCTCGTACGGCCTTTTATCAAGCAGGTGGCGCGTATGGATTCCGGGATCAATTGCAGGATGCAACAGCGGCTTTATATGTGGATTCGAAGATATGTCGGAATCAGATTTTATTGCACGCCGAAAAGCAATTTCAAGAAGGCGACGTCTTGCATTGGTGGCACATGCCTACAGGAAGAGGGATACGCTCCAAAATTACCGATGACCGTCTTTGGCTTCCTTATGTGGTCGAATTTTATTTGCAATCTACCGGTGACGAATCCATCTTACATGAAAAAGTGCCCTATATATCCTCGAGAAATCTCGAAACTTTTGAACACGAAGCATACTTGCATCCACATATCTTGCAGGAAAAGGGAACGATTTACGAACATTGCTGTAAGGCAATAGATATTTCGCTAAAATTCGGAATTCATGGTTTACCGCTTATCGGCGGAGGTGACTGGAACGACGGAATGAACCGTGTAGGTGAAAACGGAAAGGGTGAAAGTGTCTGGTTAGGCTTCTTCATCTACCATGTTCTTACCCGATTTGAAAAGATCTGCCGGAAAATGAATGAAACAACCCGCGCTAATAACTACCTGTCGGTTGCAGGTACACTCAAACAAAGATTGAATACTGAAGGCTGGGATGGAAAATGGTATCTAAGAGCCTTTTATGACGACGGAACCCCTCTCGGATCTTCCAAAAATGGAGAATGCAGAATAGATGCCATATCCCAAGCCTGGTCAATTTTCTCGGGAGTTGCTTCCGAGGAGCGAAGTCTGCAGGTATTAAGTGCTGTGGAAGAACATCTGGTTTCTGAAAAAGACAGGATCATTCGGCTACTTACACCGCCCTTTGACAAAACCCCTAAAGATCCGGGCTACATTAAAGGTTATATCCCTGGTGTAAGAGAAAATGGCGGACAATATACTCATGCCGCACTTTGGACTATAAAAGCCTTTGCAGAAATGGGAATGGGAGAAAAGGCCGTTAACTATCTGAATATGGTCAATCCCATAAACCATGCGCTAAACCAACAAGCTGCCAATACCTATAAGGTGGAGCCTTTTGTGGTAACCGCAGATATCTATGGAGAAAAGTCCCTCACAGGACAGGGTGGCTGGTCTTGGTACACAGGTTCTGCCGGATGGATGTATAGAGTGTCCTTAGAGTCTGTACTCGGTTTACGATTGAATGGGGACTCGATTATGCTGAAACCTGCTATTTCAGAAAGCTGGAAAGGATACAGCATAAACCTGCGGTTAGACGACGAGGAAACCACTTACTACATTCAAATTGACAATCCAAACGGACTGCAGTCTGGCTTGCTTGAAGGTACCATTGATGGTGAAAACGTACATTTCGAAAATTCCCCTGCACTCCTACCCCTTAAAAGAGATAAACAGAAACATGAAATTTTCCTGAAAATCGTAAAGAAATAATAATTTGTATGTAGAGGAGGAATTGATAAAAATTTTGAAATGCTGGACGTACTACCCTAGATTGGAGACAGATTTAGAATTACATCTAAAATAAATTGATTTTTAATATAAGAAAACCGGGAAGAGTACTCAATACCTAATTTGAGCCCTTCCCGGTAATTGAAAAAGTTGATTCATTATTTCTCTTTCTCTGCTTCTAATGCTGCTTTTTCGGCGGCCATCTGCAAGGCCATGCCATCTAATTGGATGGGAGCATTATCCCAGTATCCAAATGCTTTTACGATTTTACCATCCACAAACTGCGAAGTGATGTGAATTGGGGTTTCGTAGCTTTTACCATTAGCTGCCATGGTTCCCTTCCATACGCTCCAATAGTTCACCCAAGTCTCACCTTTATCATCCAATACCATCTCCAAAGCTTCTCCAGCGCGGTCAATTGTATAAGATGACATTCCCTCCACTTCCATTTTCTGTTGGGCTATGATTTCCTGAATAGTCGCAGGATTTTTTTCGGTAGTATTGAAGAATATCTGAGCTCCCTCAGCATAATTGGCTTGATAAGCATCCCATTCTCCGTTGATGTAGTTGCCAATGATTGATTTAATTACTTCGATTTCTGCAGATTGCTGGGTGTACCGCTGTTTGCCTTCACACGCGAATAGCACTGCTGCAATTCCACTGATTAGAATGAATTTTTTCATGATTTTAGTTTTTCTATTTCTAAGAAACTCTAATTGACAATCATACTTTTTGCCTTTTCGGCAAGTTCTTTAGAAGTCTCCAACCCCTTATCTGCGGCCATTTGATAATATTTTGCCGAGTTTTTATAGTCTTGCACATTCATATAATATTCGCCCATTGAGTCGTATGGATTAGCTTCTTCAGGAAATTTCTTGATGTACTTTTCAAAGGATTTCTTAGCTTCCTTCATGTTGCCAGCTTCCATATTGGCATAGCCTAGCATATTGTATCCACCGCCATGATTTGGTGCAAGTTTCACCAGCATTTCACCGTTTTTCACAGCTTCTGCATAGTCCTTTTTGTAGAAATAATTCACAAAAAGACCCATATCATAAGCTTGGGCAGTAGAAGGATAGGCTACCTGAAGCTCCTTAATCACTCCGGAGATATCGGATTTCAGATCCTTATCCAGCATTACCAGAGCCTTTCTCAGGATCTTTTCAGAACCGGTCAGTTTGTTTTCAGGCACAGCCAAAGCCTTAGTGATGTTTTCTTTTGGAAAATCAGAGTTACTTGCATTCAGGCTTCCTAATCCCCGATGTGCTAAAGCCATAAAGAATTCGGGGTCACTTTCTAGGGCTTTCATCATTAAATCCCGGTAGGCTGTTAGGTTAGCGTGCTGTGTGGACAGTACAGCATCTTGATAAGCTTGCTTGGCCTGTGCCGAAGTGGTAGAAACAGGTAAGAAATAATCCTGTGCCTGTAGCGTGCTGATGGCAAAGATGAGGATGGCGAAAAGAATTAGCTTTTTCATAGTATTTTGGTTGATAAGTGTAAAGATTATTTGATTGGACGGCTCATGTCCGTGTTTAATTTGTACTGATACACCCAGGTATTTTCAACTGATAATCTGAAGTTTGTCTGAAGCGAATCTCGTTTCGCTTTTCCATGTTCTTTTTCATAAATGTCCCAAACTCCATCTTTCACAATATCCATTTCTGCAAAGTTTTTGAAGGGAATCACGTAGTGGTAGTCTGGATTTTCGGGACCCATGGTCAACCAGCTGTACCAATACCCTCTCATGGCGACCACAAAAGATACCTTTGCCAATGATTTAAAAAGAGTTCTCATACTAAACTTGGGATATTTCTTACTAATTTGTCAAGGGCAAAGGCTTAAAAAAAGATAGGTAGGACGAATTGATCCAAATCCTGTCCCAAATGGCTTAAAAACTTTTCGAGCTTTTTTGAAACTATAGAATTCTGGTTTTCAAGGTTTTAAACTTTGGCGTAGTTTTCTTAGTATGAGAGTTTGGATCCTTCTGTTTTTTTTAAAATGTATATCCGCTTTTTTGCAACCATTCATCCAAAACTAAAATGGCTTTTTCACAATCAAAAATAACTGGACTGCCAGCCTGGACACGATTTTTTCTACATCTTTCATGGTAGGTACTGGTCTCTGACACCGAATGCAATGGAATCAGTGATCCCAAAATCATGACGAATAGTCACGCTAGGTCTCCTAGTAAAAGTCAGGAAGTAGGTTCTTAATTCAATTTATAATTTGGTCCACCGCAAAGCACCTATTCCAAAAAACGCCTTATTTACCATTAGATTTTTCGGGTGAATGCTATCCTACTCTCCGAATATAAATCATATATGGCAATCAAAGCTTCTGAACCTTTAGCATCCGGATACAATTCATAATCTGTTATTTGCTCTCGGTTTTCAGCATAGACAGGCGTGTAATTTCCTTCACACACATTCCAGACTATCAGCAAAAAATGATAACTGATCTTACTAGCTCTACCTTCAGCCAGCCAGGATTCAAAAAGTTCTTCGTTGATATATTTGGGATAATCAGGTCCTTCAAACATGTGGGGAGTATATACTTAAAATGCTCAGGAAAATGCTGCTAAATTCCAAACACCAAAAATGGGCTTTTACGGACTTGAATCCCATTTTATTCTGATATTTATGCTATCAAATCTAAAACTTTCATCAAGCCAAGTTTAACTTGGTCGAGTTCATTCTGAGAAAGTATACCCAGCTTTTTCATAAATCGTTTTCAGCTTTTTTGTAATAAGCAATGGTATCTGGTTCGTTAGCTTGAGATTCTATTCTCTTGTAAATGTCAGATTTATATTGGCGTTATGGTTGTCCTTGACTAACCCTATTAGTGAAAGCATTTCTAGGATTAATTACCAGTAGTTGATTGATTTCACTTTCAGTAAAACCATTCTCGAGTAAAGCAGGAATAAGGGAATTGGTAATTGAATCAAAGGGTCTAATCTCGCCTCCTCTTGGAAAGCCATTTCCATCATGTGACAGTAATACTTTTTCTAGAAGCTTTTCGGATTTAAAGATTTTCAACATTTCTAAATAAGATGAAATATTCTCTTTATTGACATCATCTAATGATATCCATGCGCCCTGAGAAGCAATCTCTATTAGGTAAGCTATATCGGAGGATTGACTTGCATGCACCCATATCCAGGCAGAAGGATCTACATTATGTTTATGCAATAAATCAAGTTGAGCTTTTACGGCTTTCTGATTATCGCCAGTATGAACAGCTATCGTTAATCCTGTAGCTAGATGCGTAATGATTCCTGCCTCGAAAAGCTTTAAATCTAACTCACTTGGATCCCCGGCGTCAAATGCTAATTTGATGAATCCCGGTTTAATTCCGGTTCCACTTATTCCATCTTCATATTCATCGATCCATAGCTGTGCCAGCTCAGTTGGGCTAGCTGTATATGCAAATTCTGGAACATATTTATCTGCCGCCGCGCCATAGAAGCCTGTATTAGTGATGATTTTGATACCTGAAGCCTCCGAGATGGTTTTCAGCAAATCCACTCGTCTTCCGAAATATGCTGTAGTACAATCAACTATTGTCTCTACTCCACTTTCTTTGAGATTTTTTAAATAAGGAATGATTTGTTGGAATAGTTTGTCTTCGTCGTAAGATTCAGCATCACTAGGTTCTGCGCCGAAATTTGACATGATATGCTCATGAATGAGTGTAAACCCAAGATCTTCAGGTGATATAGCTCCAGAAACCGTTTCTATTTTTTGCTGAATAGACTGACCATGACTTTTTAGTACTACCAGTGAGCTAAGAAGTGCCAAAACAAATATGATCTGAAATGTTAATCTTTCCATACCTTAAATCTACCAAATCTTAATTCTTTCCTCCTCGGTTTTGAAGTTTTGATCACCTGGCTGAATATTGAAGGCTGTATAAAATGGCTCAAAATTCATCAGTGGATCATTAACACGTCACATGGCTGGGGAATGCGAATTGGTATTAACATAACTCATCACGGGTTTTAACTCTCCAAATTCTGGCTATAGAATAAGCAGAATCGCTGATCTTGGTAGTATCCTGTCCTTACTCAGTCATTTTGAAGGCATCGTAGGCTATATAAATCCCTCCGTTATCAGCAGTTTTCACCTATGGTCATGGCACCTTTCACATGTACAGAATACAATATGGTGAAGCTGTCATAGGGGTCAATCAACTGCTGGGCTTGAACCTTAAATTTCTCATAATCAGCATCCGTCCACCAGGTTTTAACATTTCCATATTTGTCATACTGGGCTCCTTGATCATCAAAAGCATGCCTCAATTCATGACCAATTCCGATTCCTCCATAATTATTCGCATCATCCGCAAATAGATCAAAAGAGTTAATAAAGCTAAAAGTGAGTTTCTCATAGCTACTGTTTATTGCCTTCAAAAGGTAAATTAATTTTGGAAGTGCTTAAACACCATTTCTGTACGCAGGAAAAACTCTATTGGAAACACTTGCCTTTTTCTGGATTAGTTTTCGCTAAATTACTCATCCTCAGCAAAAAACATCTTCCTTATTTCACATTTTTCAATATTACTATTAGACCAACTATATGAAAATTTTCACATTGGAAACTGCTCCTTCCCAAAAAGGAAAAATTGCTATTGTCACAGGTGCAAATAGCGGAATAGGCTATGAAACTGCCTTAGGCTTGGCCAAAAAAGGCAACACTGTACTACTAGCTTCCAGAAATCTAAAGAAAGCCCAGCAGGCTCTGAATCAGATTCTAAAATTAGTGCCAAATGCAGACTTGGAAATTATATTGATAGATCTAACTAGTTTAAAATCTGTTGAGAAATTTGCCATGGAATTTTCTGCAAAATATGATCGTCTGGATTTATTGATTGAAAATGCCGGGATTATGATTCCCTCATTGACCAAAACAGAAGACGGTTTCGAAAGCCAATTCGGAGTGAATTATTTAGCACATTTTCATCTGACTAACTTGCTCTTTCCAATAATCAAGAAAACCAAGTTTGCACGAATTGTGACTTTGGGAAGCATGGCACATAAGAGCGGAGAACTAGATTTTGGTAATCTCAATGCAGAGAAGAGCTATTCAAGATGGAAATTCTATGCTCAAAGCAAATTGGCCTGTATGATGTTTGCATATGAGCTGCAAAGACGCATTGAGTCAGCAGGAATCCATGCCATGGCACTTTCTGCCCACCCTGGTTTTTCAGATTCAAATTTGGGTGTTTTTCTACCGGCTATTGGCAGGGCTTTATTTTCTCCTCTTACCGCATTGATCGGTCAAGATTCAAAGCATGGTGCATTGCCGACTTTAAGAGCAGCATTGGATCCAGAGGCAAAAGGTGGTGAATATTATGGCCCATCTGGCTTCCGCCAAATTAAAGGCTCCCCAGTTCAGGTAATGTCAAGCAGCAAATCTCATGATTTGGGCGCAGCAGCTAAACTTTGGTCAGTTTCTGAAGAAATGACTGGTTGTGATTTTCAGCTTTAAAATCTCTATTTTTTCAAGCTTTGCAGATAGGCAATGCTTTGAGGGACTTGTTGATAATAAATTGGACTTTCGTCTTCTAAGTAGTAGTGTTTTACCCCAGCCTTTTTGGCTGCTTTGATGATCGCCGGAAGATTAAGTTGTCCAGTTCCTAACGTCACATCATTCTCTGTGGGTGTGCCTCCAGACATATTGCCTACTACACCTTTTTTCAGATCTTTCATATGCATAAGCTTGAATCGATCTCCATATTTTGTGAGTAAAGCAACTGGGTCGGCTCCTGGGAAAAATGTCCATAGAATATCCATTTCAAAGCTAACGTATTCAGGATTAGTCTCTTTCATGATCAGATCGAATAGTGTACCGTCTCCATGTGGCACAAACTCATAGCCATGATTGTGATAGCAGAAAGTCAGGTCATAATCCTCCTTGAGCACCTTGCCCGCTGCATTGAAATCTGCAATAGTTTGCTGTGCATCTTCCAGTGAAAATCCTCCCTGATGAGGAACCCAGGCTACTCGAACGTACGTTGCTCCCAACGTTTTGGCATTCTCGGCCACTGTCGATGTCTTCTCCATCAAATCCTTGTACCCTACGCCAAATGACGAGCAATGCATGCCCCGCTTATCCAGCTCCTTCCTGATAGCTGTCGCCGTATGGCCGAAAAGACTGGAAAACTCCATATCGGTAATTCCCATAGCCTGCAGCGTATCGAGCGTAGCAGGAAGATCTTTGGAAAGGCTGTTTCTATAAGTATAAGAAACCATCCCCGGAATTTCCGGGAAAAGTAAATCTTGGGTTTGGGCAAGTACATTGAAGCTGATCAATAGGAATAAAATCCCTGTGCTAAATATTTTATTAAACATGGTTATTGGCTTGTGTATTGTTGAATATAATTCTCTTTTTGATGGACTGGTGATTTCAGAAGTTTTTTATTGTTTCTTTCTCTAAATGGCTAGTACTTCTCATGCCCCAGAGACCTATTAGCCCAAGGAATAAAATGCTGCATATTAGGCGCGTCAGTATGACCTCCATCATGCTGCCTCCAAGCTAAATCCCCATCCAGCATATCGGTATTATAAGGCGGCATTTCTTCTTTCATGTAGTCATTGCTTACACCCAGATCATCAGCACCTAATAGTTTGTACGCTACTCCTGCGGCAACCACTGCCATGTAACTTCCTTTTTGATCAAGCCATTTGGAGTCGCCTTTCTCGGGAATTCCATAACTCACAAAAACAGGCCTGGGAGCACACAAAGCCAACATATCATGTGAATCTACCGTCAGGTCACAGCCATTCATTCTTCCAAAATCTGATTTCTCTGCTCCATACTTCATGTAATTTCCAGCCATCCAGTAGTTTTCACCACCCGTGAGACTCTCTACCGCCTCACCAAAAATTCTACGGTGAAGTGTAGTTCCACCTTTTCCTGAAGAACCTATCAATGCTGTCGCAAAGCGAGGCTCGAAAGCCATCGTAACTAATGCAGCTTTTCCATATCGGGAAACTCCCTCAATTCCCACCTTTTTAGCATTGACCAAAGTGTCTGTCTCCAGATAATCTAAAGCTCTGGCAGCTCCCCATGCCCAAGCCCGAAGTGCTCCCCAATCCTCTGGAGAGCGAGGTTGGCCCTTATTCACCAAACCTATAATTCCGCGCGTGATTCCCGCATGATTATCAGCTTGAATACTACTAGGATCTAAAGTCACATATCCCCAGCCGGCTGCAAGCAATTGCTCGGTGGATGGAGATTCTCCGTTCGTTGGAGGCGCAAAGAAATTCGATCCAGGAAGTCTGGTCACTGGATTATAAGCAGGATACTTGTCAAATAGTGCTTTCAATGAAGGATCATTCTGGATCATCATTTCTTTGAAAGATGTGTTTAATGTCTCCATATCATCGCCGGAAGGCTGTGCTGGAGCCGGAAAAGAAGGACGACCGAACATCATCAAAACCGGTACCGGACCTTTAGCATTCGCAGGCACTACCAGCATCATATTGATATTCACCTCTATTAGCGGATAGGCACTATTATCTACATGCCCAATAACCTGCTTAGCTATTACAGGAGTTCGTGCGACAAATTCCCGGTCTGTGATTTTCACCTCCCACTTTACATTTGGGATATGCTGTGGAAGCTTCCCATAGACTTCTCTTTCCAATGCATCCACTAGCTCCGGTTTTCTCTCCTTCCACCATATTTCTTCTGAAGTCACTTTTCTGCCATCATTAGTAATCAGAATTTCCGGTAACTCAGGACAAGGATTAGCTTTGGCTTCATCGTAATTGGCAGCATTTGGCGCTGATTCATTGCCACTTGGTCCAGGTCTGAGCACTTGTATCCCCAGCTGCTGTTGCATATTGGCATGGTCTTGCTCATTTGTGAAGCTGACTGGAGTGGGATATTTGCTTAGTTCTAGCTTGGTAGTTTGTGCACTGCCTAAGCTTCCAATTCCCAAGAGCAGCAAAAATAGAATTGTCTTTTTCATGTGTTTATAATTGTTTTTAGAGGTCACATGGAATCTCACACGGTGCAAAATCATCGCTCTGGGTGTCGTTTTCGACATGCTCGATTTCATGTGATTATAATTTGATTTTTAATAGTCATAGCCTGTCCCGTCCGCCGCGGCGGATCGGGAGAATCTCGCAGGTTTTACAATTATCCCTACCTGTGTCGCTTGCGTCATGCTCGATTCATAATGAATTATTGGGTAAACTGAGCATGCTATTTTTGATGTTTCTGTACATGCCTGGCAGCATCGATCATGGTTGTAATCCAGATTACATCTTCATTTCCTGCTAAGTAATCAAGCAGTTCCTGATGCGCTTCTATAGAGACATTCAGATTATGCTCCCCTCCAACTCCATGAAAAAGAAAAGTGATCAAAGCATTTTTCGCTTGCGCATCTTTTACCAACTGAATCAATGCTGACCCTGATTCTCCATTGATTCCATAGCTATCTACATTTAGAAGGTTGATATTTCCAATTATGTTCAATTCTCCTCTGACACCTCTTGAAGCCACAAAATCGTCCTTTATAACCTCCATAAATGACCCTTCACCAGTCGCTGTGTCACCGCAGGTATAGGCAAAAGTCCGTTCCTTCTTACCATCCAAAGATTCAAGAAATACATTCGTCATTCGGATTTCTTTGAGGATCTGTGCAGTAGAGTAATTATGTAAATCATTATCAGCTGATACCCATGATCTTCCTGGAAGCGAAGCATCACAAGGATGATAAAGCGTGTGATTTCCCAGCTCATGACCCAGGTCTGCCGCTTTTTTCCAATCTTCTATTCGATTCTTACTTCCTGGGAAAAAGGCTGAAAGGTAGAATGTACCCTTGAGTTTATGAGCTTCTAGGGCAGGAACTACCTCATCCAAATGTACATTCAGCGCATCATCGTAGGTTAGTACAACTGCGGCTTGTTTGCCATTCCAGAGCTTTTCAGAAGTAGTGGGATTTTGGGCAAAACAGTGCAACGGAACACAGAACAATCCTATAAATAGGAGCTTAAAAATTGTATACATAGAATAGGTTTTAGGTTGGGCTTGTTGAGTTTAAACCTTGGTCAAATTCACAGCTAATTGAACAAGCATCCTCTTGATTAACCATAGCTTAAAAACAATTCAGACACAAAGTATCTTTTGCCTTACTCCCATGCAAACCGACCAACACTTTTCTAAAAATTCAATCGTTCAGAGAGAACATTTAGGTCAATTCCTCTACTCTACCCTCATAATCAAACTGCAAGTCTTCATGCAAGCCAGAAATCAATTTCACAGCTTTGCTGAGCTGCATCTGGTACAGATTATCCAAAACCTGATTTCTGTGCCTGAGGAAACCATATTCTCGCAGCTTTTCACAAAAAAACAGTAGCACTTCGATCTGATCAGTTTTGACTTTACTCAGTTTGAGTAGTTTGTTCATTTTCCGTCGTAGCTTCTGTGCGGCTTTCTTGGCATAATAAGAATGATCTCCTCTCGCCGCTAGAAAATCCGTTTCCAGCTCCTCCCGCACCATCTCAAGATACAGACCAGGATTATCCTTCTCGCTTAGCTTGAAAAATAGATAGGATTTGTTGTCCCTGCTGAATTTGCTCAAATCCGTCACCAAATCAATTAATTCCTTCTCATTGAGATAGCTGAGTTCCTTTTTGAGTTGAGCGAGACTTGGGATTTTCATACCGCAAGTTAAAGCATGCCTTATGTTTTTGCTAAAATCCTTACCATCGAAATGAATCTTCTTGAATAAGTTGGAGAACTTATATTTATTAGGCGATCTATATTTCCATGAAAGAAATTCAATCGATTATCCAAGCATATGAAACCTTCCACACAGAAGGCAAGAAAGTAGCACTTGCGACGGTAGTCCAAGTGGATGGCTCGGCCTACCGTCGTCCTGGAGCTAGAATGTTGGTTTCCGAAGATGGAGAACTTACCGGGGCGATCAGTGGAGGATGTCTGGAAGGAGATGCGCTGCGCAAAGCTCAGACCGTAATCTTCCAGCAAAAATCAATGCTAGTCACCTATGATACTACCGATGAAGATGATCAGAAATTTGGAGTTGGATTAGGCTGCAATGGAATTATTCATGTATTGATAGAACCAATTGATTATCAAAATAATATAAATCCTATTGAGCTGCTTAAAATTGCAATTCATGAACGGGTGTTTTGTCGATTAATCACAGTGTTCTCGGTTAAATACTCCAAGCAGGAACAGATTGGTACCACAGTGCTATTGAAAGAGAATCAGGTTTTTGGGAATGTGGAATGTCTGAAAAATAAGCTTTGGCTCCGAGTGCAGCAAGAAGTGAATTCCGTTGACTCAGCTTCTCATATTATTCGTAAATACGCTGATCTTGATGACCTGCAAGTTTTCATTGAAGCCATCAAACCCAGAATAAGAGTACTCCTCTTTGGAGCTGGGAGTGATACTATTCCCTTGACAAAAATAGCCGATGTATTGGGCTTGGAAGTGATAGTCATCGATGGTAGAAAGAATCTTGCCACTGCGCAGCGCTTTCCCACAGCACATCGAATAATTACCGGCTCCGGTGATGAGGTAGTAAGGCAACTGGAAACAGACATTTACACGGCTGCTTTATTGATGACTCACAATTTTGAATATGAAGCATTGGTATTAAAAGACCTCTTGCCCTTGGGCTTGAATTATATTGGAATTTTGGGACCAAAGAAAAAATCTGAGAAACTGGTGGATCGCTTAGAAAATCAGGGAATCCCTGTAAATCAGAATTCTATCTTTTCTCCCATGGGTTTGGATATAGGAGCGGAGGGCTCAGAAGAAATCGCTTTGTCTATATTGGCGGAAATGAAGGCGGTTATGGCAAAAAAACAAGGTACCTTTCTGCGGGAAAAGAATGGCCCCATACACGAAGAAAATCGATGAAATCGAGCATGACTCAAGCGTCACACACTGGGATGATTATCTACCATGCGAGACAGGTTATGACCTTTGAAAATCAAAATATAAACAGATGAAAACAGGAATAATCATACTTGCTGCAGGAGAATCAACTAGACTTGGCTACCCAAAGCAGATCGCTAAATACAAGGAAAAAACATTGCTTCAGCTGGCAATAGATGCTGCAAATGAATCAAAGGCCGACAAGCGAGTTTTAGTTCTTGGCGCAAATCGAGATGAGATTAAGAAGACGTTTGCGGGTGCTAGCATCCCGAATATCCCAAATTCGCACTTCGAAAAAGGCATGTCTTCCAGCATCAAAGTGGGACTCGAATACATGCTCAAATTCGATAAACCTGACCAAGTAATTATTATACTTTGTGATCAGCCTTTTGTGGATGCGAAGATCCTTAATAAGCTTATCTCCACTCAAAAGAAAGAATCAAAAGGAATCGTTGCCTGTGAGTATTCCAAAACGGTTGGCGTGCCTATTCTTTTTGGCAAGGCCTATTTTAAACAATTAATGGAGCTTACAGGTGATGAAGGGGCAAAGAATATCGTCCTTGCCAATGAAGATGATATGGCGACGGTTTCCTTTCCAAAAGGCAAAGTAGATATTGATACGGAAGAGGATTTGAGGGATTTGAATTTGTAGGTTCAAAAGTTCTCGGTGCGGCGCAACGAATATCTCCCGCTGAGGCGCAAAAGCGCTATTCTTTTCTATTTTACTTTCTAACATACAACTGTATCTCTACACCATTTTTTGTAGCATATCACCTTTTTTTCTAAATGAGCTAACTTTTCCTTCTAAGTTCAGCATACTTTCAAGAGGCTGTCGCATAATCAGATTTTCTTGTCAGGCTGAGCGAAGTCGAAGCCTTTAATGTGCTAATTAAGCCCATTTCGACTTTGCTCAAAGTGACTATTATGGGTTATGAGACAGCCTCATTTAGTGTTCTGTTTGACGCCATCCTAATCCCTACTTCAAACTACCCAAATGTGCCCATTCGGTGGAATATAATTCCACTAAAAGGGAAAGGCATTCGCATCTAGAATTTAATTAAATGGCTTAAATGGATTCTAATCACAGTATTATCCAGTGGCACAGATATGGTGTAAGGTGAATCATACAATAATAACTAACTAACTATCAACATGAACACTCCTAATAATGCCAAAATCAATTGCTCGGATACTATCTCATGCAATGTGAAAACTGCGAGAGATGAATCTGTCGGTTCTATCAAAGACATCGTGATCAACACCTCAACAGGTAAGGTTGATTATGTAGTACTAAAAGTAGATGAAGGATTCCTGAATCTTGGTTCAAAACTTCTTGCTTTACCATTTGAATCCTTTGAATTCAATCCAGAGCAAGAAGATGTAGTCATAGTCAAGGAAATCAAAGAAACTTTGAAAAATGCTCCTGGATTTGACGATAATGATTGGCCTTCTGGCCCACAAGCCGAATTCATTCACGACATGCGCACCTTTTATAGCGAGGAAACCCGCAGTCTATATGGTCGATATGATCACGAAAACAAATCCTTTTACAATGATGAGGATCGATTTGATGCCTCATCAGACCGGATTCGAGATCCAGAATTTGGAGATGGATTTTTAGAAACAGACCACCGAGGCGATAGACAGTCAGACAATCGGAGAGGTGGAGATCCACTTTTATAATAGTTGATCCTTTATATCCTAAGCAAGGCTAATCCGTAAATGGGTTAGCCTTTTGCCTTGAAGATCTAATGATAAAAAGCTAGTTAGAATAACTATGGATAGTCTAGTTTAATAATTTATTGCCAAAAAAAATGGCTTAGCGCCAATGTGGGACAAATCTTAAGCTACCTCGTTGCGTCATCGAGAGAAACAATTATCCCCTCAACTCCGCTACCACCTTTTTCACCCAATCTACGACATCCATTACCTGCTGCTCAGTGGTATTCCTGCCTAAACTAAACCGAATCGAAGATCTTCCCAAATCAGCATCCAAACCCATCGCCTGTAGCACATGTGATGGTTTAGGTGAAATACTAGTACAGGCAGAACCTGAGCTCACAGCTACTTTTTGACATACTTTGCGAAGTAACTCCTCCCCTTCCACTCCACTAAAGGCAATATTACTTACATGCGAAAGACGGTTCTGATCCCCATTCAACTTTGTGCTTGATAACGATAGGAGATTGTTATCCAGAAAGTTACGTAGGTTACCTAAGCGAATGGACTCCTCCTTCATTGTCGTCATTCTAAGTTCTGCAGCTTTCCCAAAACCTACAATGGCCGGTACATTAAGTGTTCCGCTTCGGAAACCTTTCTCATGCCCTCCTCCATGGATTTGGGCTAGTGGCTTGGGCAAAGAATGATTATGCCGAATATACAGCGCTCCAATTCCCTTCGGTCCATAGAGTTTATGAGCAGAAATCGCCATTAAATGTACACCCTTGACAGAGATTGGAATTTTGCCAGCAGCTTGTACAGCATCACTTAGGAAAATGATATTTTTCGCTTCTGCCAAAGCTTTGATTTCTTCAATGGGATGAATGACACCAGTTTCATTATTTGCCCACATCAGACAAATCATTTTAGTATAAGGGAGTATGTTAGATTTCAGCAATGCAGTATCAATATTCCCTTCAGCATCCACAGGCAAATAGGTCACCTCAGCCCCATGTTCTTCTAGGACTTTCATACTGTCTAGCACTGCCTTATGCTCAGTTGTACAGGTGATGTAATGCTGCTTTTCTCCTCTGTACAGGTCAAAAGTGCCTTTAATGGCAAGATTTAGAGCCTCGGTAGCTCCTGAAGTGAAAATAAGCTCTTTGGCTTGAGCACCTATCAAGTTTGCGATTTGCTCTCGGGCCTCCTCAACTGCATTTTCCGCCACCCATCCATAGGCGTGTGACTTACTGGCAGCATTTCCAAAATGCTCTCCAAGCCAAGGAATCATGGCTTCAACGACTTCTGGAGCGCAAGGTGTGGTAGCGTTATAATCTAGGTAGATGGGGTAATTCATGGTATCACTTAAATGGTGGCTAGGGAGATTCACTAAGTTAATCAGAAGATCGGTGACTGATCAAAGCCTAAACCACGAAAAATCGTAATATTCTTATTGTTTTAACATCAAATATCGGCAACTTTTCAGCATGCAAGAAACCTGGACTATATCATTACCTAAATCCGATCAATCCATTTCAGATCAAATTAAGCGGGCATTAACAGACAATAAGAAGGAGCTAGGGATTTTCCTTTCTTACTATTTCAAAAAAGAAGGAGCGCTTACGGAAAAAGTGGATTTGCATTCTGAGATTAATTTGAAAGATCAAAGTTCTGGAGATTTTGAATTAGAATTCGATCTGGTACACTTCAATGCCTGTCTTGCTATCCATGAGCAAAAGCGCGATCAGATAAAAATCACCTTTGAGATTGAAGACCATAAGCTGACCCTCAAAGGCCCCTATTGGCCGGAAAGAGGGATGGATGAGATTTGAAAAAAAAGCAAGTAGCAAGTATCAAGATGTTAGACACAAGATATAAGATTAATGAATACTAGAACCTAGAGTCTAGAAACAAGAACCAAGAGGTAGATTGTTGCCTTATTCCAAGTTGGAAAAGCCTACAAAAGACAATAAATAGAAAGCCTTTCAAAGTTAACTTTGAAAGGCTTTCTTATTTTAGTCTTGGCTCTGAAATCTGAGATCTTGACTCTCTTCTTTTGTCTAACGTCTTAATACTTGATACTAGAAATCAATCATACTCTCTTTATTCCAAGATTAAGATCAGTGAATTCCTTTTGCTCAATAAAGGGCTGACTTCTTAGCCTTCTTTCGGTTGCACTGAAGATAGCATTTGCGATAGCTCCTCCTGTAGGTGGAAGACACGGCTCGCCTAGACCCGTTGGATCATATCCGCTATCCACGTAATAAGTATCCACTGCTGGAACTTCTTTCATTCGTATCAGGCGGTATTTATCGAAGTTGGTCTGAGTAGGTAATCCTGCTTCGAAAGTAAGGTTGCCATACATCGCATGTCCCATTCCATCTACCACCCCACCACGAACCTGATGATTGGCTCCAGTAGGATTTATGACCATTCCGCAGTCAGTGATCACATGGATTTTCTTCAAAGTAGGACTTCCGTTTTCCATCTCAATATCAGCTACTTGAGCTACGTATGTTCTATGAGAGAAATAAACGGAAAAGCCTTGTTTTACATTTGGGTTTTTACCCCAATTGGATTTCTCAGCTGCCATTTTGGTGACACCGATCATACGATCTACATTGTATTGAAGCTCGCCTCCTACTGGATTTGCTTTAGCTTTTTCCATTAATTCCAGCCTGAATTCCACTGGATCTTTTTTGGCAGCCAAAGCTACTTCATCCAAAAATGACTGCTCGGCATATGCTAGAAAATTTGTGATAGGTGCACGCCATGCATTCGTAGTAATCGATGATTCGTAATTCACATTTTCAATCAGCAGATTATCTACTGCACCAGCTGGGAAGTTATTCTCTCTAGTGCTGTTTCCGGCATTCATCCCTACGCCCCGAAGTTTGTATCCGGTCATATTGCCTTCGGCATCCAAGGCTGCTTCAAATCTATAGCGTACAGCAGGCCGGTAAGCTCCACCAGTCAGATCATCTTCCCTACTCCAGGTTAATTTCACCGGTGCATTCATCAATTTGGAAACATGAACTGCTTCAGCCACATAATCTGCACGAAGCCTGCGACCAAAACCTCCTCCTAATCGAGTGATTTCTACCGTGATATTCTCAGGCGGAATTCCAAGTATTTCCGCTGCCGTATCTCTGGCTCTTTCCGGTGTTTGTGTAGGGCCAACTAACTCAACTGAATTTCCCTTTACATGGGCAAAGAAATTCATTGGCTCCATAGGAGAATGTGAGAGAAAAGGACATTGGTATTCAGCAGTCACTACTTGCGCAGCATTTTTAAATGCCGTATTCACATTGCCATCTTCTCGCTTTACTTCTGCTTTCCCATTGGCTAATAAATCTTTGAAAATCTGATCATGATCGGACGAGCTCTCTACTTTTCCATCAGGCTCATATTCCACATTCAATAGCTTCTTGGCTTTCATCAATGGCCAGGTAGAAGTTCCTACTACTGCCACACTATTTTCAAAAGTGACTACATCCTTCACTCCGGAGACCTTTCTGGCCGCAGCATCATCTATGGATTTGATTTTCATCCCAAACGGGGCACGCTGAATCATCGCATGAAGCATCCCTTCCCGATAAAAGTCCAATCCAAAAAGTGGCTCTCCAGTGAAAATAGCGGCATTATCCACATTCTTCACAGGGGTGCCGATGATCTTAAAGTCCTTCTTTTCCTTCAAAGGAATCTCTTCAGGAGCAGTCAAGAGGGCTGCATCGCTGGCAACTTCACCATATCCGATTTTCTTTCCACTTGCTTTATGGTAAATAATCCCCTCTGAAGTGGTCAATTCGTCGGCAGAAACTTCCCATTTCTTGGCAGCAGCAGCTACCAAAAGATACTTTGCCGTAGCTCCTGCTTTGCGAAGCCGCTCCCAAGAATGTGGCATGGCCCCGGATCCTCCAGTAAGCTGACGCTCAAACTTTTCCGTGTCCAGATTGGCCTGAAGCACACGTACTCTATTCCAATCCGCATCCAGTTCTTCGGCTACGACCATTGGAAATGAGGTCTTTATATTTTGTCCCAACTCAGGATTCGGTGAATAAATCACAATATCACCACTCGGTGCTATACTTAGGAATGCATTGAAATTCTTGGCATTTGCCAAAACCTCTTCAGTACTCAGTACTTCCATTCTGGGAGAGTCGCAGCTCATCCAATTGAAGCCTATAAATAAACCTCCTGCCGTAGTTCCGGCGATTTTCAGGAAGTCTCTTCGGTTAGTTTTTGTATGTGTTGCCATGATTATTTGGAGTTTGCAGCCATCGCAACGGCTTCTCTGATTTTATGATATGTACCACATCTACAGATATTTTTGTTCATAGCCTCGTCTATTTCATCCATTGATGGAGCCGGATTTTTTTTGAGAAATGCTGATGCATTCATAATCTGGCCAGCTTGACAATAACCACATTGGGCTACGTCCACTTCTGCCCAGGCTTTTTGAACTGGATGATCACCCTCGTCTGAAAGTCCTTCTATAGTGGTGATCTCATCGCCAGTCAGACTTGCCGCTGGAGTAATGCAGGAGAACATCGCTTCTCCATTTCTGTGAACGGTGCATGCGCCGCACTGAGCTATGCCGCAAGAGTATTTTGTTCCGACTAATCCAAGATGATCCCGAAGTACCCAAAGTAGTGGGGTATCTTCTTCTACATCAACCGAATGAGACTTTCCGTTGATTTTAAGGTTTATAAGTGCCATGGGTTATTATTTAAGTTTATCCGATTAAGTTAAAAAAAATCAGATGAGTAGCGAAACCGACTATAAAAATTTAGATAACTGCATGTCAATTTGAATTCATTCTAAAAAAAATCACCAACAAATAACTCTAGTCTCCCTCCAAAGCGCAAAGAGGCATTTTTTTTTTAACTATTCATTTGCAATCAAAGTCTTTTTAGCTGACTCTCGCTACATAGGAACGACGCAAAAACCCTCCGTGCATTTAGTGAATTAGACATATAGGATGATTGGAGAATCAGTTTGTGGGACACGAACAGTGGCGACAGATATGTGATGATTCAGCTATGTAGCCTTCTTTTTCCCCTGTGTCACTTCGTGTGTTTTGTGGTTAACTAATAAAATTTCAGAAAAAATGGCATGACATGCACCTTTTAATCTGTTTTAGAGTTAAAGCCAGTAGTTTATTTCCCCGCTTTTAAGGCTGTGTATGCTTAAGTTTTTCTTCAAAACATTCAAAATCCTAATGATCACCATCATTTCAATTGTACTTCTCGTAGCCATCATTGCCACACTCTTTGTCAATCTGAGTCCTCAATTTGGTGCAAATCCATCCAAAGAAAAACTCCTACAGTACGAAAAACTGGACTATTTCGAAGATGGGAAATTCAGTAACCTCATGCCTACCAATATGGACATGGATTTTACGGAAGCAATCAAAATGCTTCCCGAATTTTTTAAAAATGATCCCACCCGAAGACCAGATTTTAAGTTGCCAGTAGCGCATAGGGATTCTTTGGAGTTGGTAGAAAAGGATCATTCTACTCGCTTGGTTTGGTTTGGTCACTCTACTTTTCTACTTCAAATTGAAGGTAAGACCATTCTTATCGATCCCATGTTTGGAGAAGTACCGGCTCCCAACCCGCTATTAGGTAAAAAACGCTTTAGCAAGGAACTTCCGATTGAAGTGGAGAAATTACCTCAGATCGACATGATAATTATGTCACATGATCACTACGATCATCTGGATTATGGATCTATTCAAAAATTGAAGGAGAAAACGAAGGCTTTTTACATGCCTCTGGGGATGGGAGCGCATTTCGAAGATTGGGGAGTGGATTCTGCCAAAATCCATGAGTTGGGCTGGTGGGATGAGATCCAGGCAGACGGCTTACGCTTGGCTTTGACTCCTGCCCGACATTTTTCCGGACGTGGCTTAAACAATCGCTTCTCCACGCTTTGGGGTTCTTGGGTGATCCAAGGAAAGAGCGACAATATCTTCTTCAGTGGAGATAGTGGCTATGGCCCACACTTTAAGCAGATCGGTGAGAAATATGGCCCATTCAACTTTGCTATGATGGAATGCGGTCAATACAATGAGCGTTGGACAGATATTCATATGGTGCCTGAGGAAACTGCACAAGCTGCTCAAGACGTACAGGCAAAAACTTTCATGCCTATCCATTGGGCAGCTTTTACACTTGCCATGCACTCTTGGACAGACCCGGTAGAAAGAGTGTTGGCAAAAGCTAGGGAAATAGATCAGCCTATTTATGTCCCTAAGATCGGAGAATTCATTGAGTTGGATAAAAATCTTGTGACAGAGCGTAAATGGTGGCTAGAGCCAGTATTGCCATCTAATCAAATGATTTCCAAACAATAAAAATCAAAACTTCAGGCATTATTACCGCCCTTTCCTTTTCCGAAGATGGATTGTATTGAATTCTACTTTTATAAATGGGAATGTTTTGAGGCATTTTTCCTAATTTGAGGTTTTAAAAATTAATTTAAAACAACCTAAAAAACCTATGGCTCAGACTATCAAAGCTGCTATCGTGGGAACCGGATTTATCGGCCCAGCACATTTAGAAGCACTTAGAAGAATCCCTAACATCGAGGTTACCGGCCTTGTAGAAGTAAATCAGGAAGTAGCAGATGCCAAAGCCAAAGAGCTTGGCATCCCGAATGCCTACACTTTTGAAAATATGCTGAAGGATGACAGCATCGATGTAGTACACATTTGTACGCCTAACTTCCTACATTTTCCACAGGCAAAAGCTTGTTTATTGTCAGGCAAACATGTGGTATGTGAAAAGCCACTTTCAATTTCTGTAGAAGAAGCGGAAGAACTTGTTTCATTGGCCAAAGAAACCGGCCTGATCAATGCCGTCCACTTCAATCTTCGTTACTATCCTATGGTTCGCCAGATGAAAGTGATGCGTGAAAAAGGTGAATTGGGAGATGTTTATTCTGTAATGGGTTCCTACCTGCAGGATTGGCTTATCCACAAGACGGACTACAGCTGGAGATTAGATCCTAAGCAATCCGGAGGATCAAGAGTTGTTGCGGATATTGGTTCCCACCTGTTGGATATGACTGAATACGTGACTGGACTTAAAGTCACTGCGGTAATGGCTGATTTCTCTATAGTTCACCCTACCCGTCTGAAACCCTTGAAAGCAGTTGAATCCTTCTCCGGCAAAAAACTTGATCCATCAGATTACGAAGAATATGAAGTAACATCTGAAGATTACGCAACTATTATGCTTCGCTTTGACAATGGCCGTACAGGTTCTATCGTCGTGAGCCAAGTAAATGCAGGACGTAAGAACCGACTGAACATTGAGATTTCAGGTTCAAAAGCCAATTTTGAGTTCAACGCTGAGAAGCCAAACGAACTTTGGATAGGAAAGAGAGATACTGCCAATTCCATCTTGATGAAAGACCCTGCTTTGGTGGATGAGGGAGCACGCTCGTTGGTTAGCTTCCCAGGAGGTCACCAAGAAGGCTTCCCAGATACTTCCAAGCAGCTTTTCAAGGAGGTATATGCAGCGATTAGACTAGGCAAGCAGCCTGAGTCTCCTTCTTTCCCAACTTTTGCCGACGGCTTGAGAGAGCTCATCATAGGTGATGCGATTGTAGAAAGTGATACAAAAGAAGCTTGGGTGAAAATTTAGGGAAAAGTCGGAATATGAAAGACTAGAGATGCTGCCAGCAAGTAAACGCATGAGCTGACTTCAGAAGTAGTCAAAATCAGGCAAGGTCACTGGAACTTCAGTCTTCGGTTTACTTTCGCCCGTCCCAAATCATAGTACTCACTATTTCTATTAAAGTCAGTTCCAAGACTTTCTGTTTTGATAAAAAGTCGTATTTTGATGGCAAATCTAAAACCAAAAACAATGAACTTTAAAAAGAACCTTTTAGCCTTTGCCCTACTCGCTTTTGTAGGCTTTGCTGCTATTGCACAAGAGAAAGCCAGCCCAGCCAAAACCACAGAAGGAATGGTAGGCGATGCTAAAATCACAATTAATTACAGCAGCCCAGCTGTGAAAGGCCGCGTGATCTGGGGTGACCTAGTTCCATTTAATGAAGTATGGAGAGCAGGTGCCAATGAGGCAACTACCTTCACTACCACTAAGGATATTACAGTGCAAGGACAAAAACTTCCTGCAGGTACCTATGGTTTCTTCATCATTCCTAGCGAATCAGGGCAGTCCACATTCATTTTCAACAAAGTTGCCAAGCAATGGGGAGCATTTGACTATGATTCAGGCGAAGATGTATTACGCGTGGATGTTCCTTCAGGGGAAAACTCTACAATGGAAGAGCGTCTAGTGTATGAAGTAAAACCTGACAGCTTTGAAATCAGATGGGAATATGGAAAGGCTTCAGCGAAGCTAGGCTCATAAGATTTACAATCTAAATGAATTTAAAACCACGGGATCTCTCTCGTGGTTTTTTTTGATCAAGGGTTTTAGCTATAGAGGACGCACATGTAGAGGCGAAAGATTTTCTGCCCTACCAAGTGTGAATTGAATTTAGATATTGTATTATAAATTCTAATTGATTGAATGATGAAATTACATCCCGATCACTATCTTGGGTTTGAATAATGCAGTTCTAGATATTCACAATTTATAATCAAGGTGCATGATAAAATATATCAAATCCGTTCTTTTATTAGCCCTCTCACTACTTTTTATACAGTGTTCGTGGCATACAAATGCAGATTGGCCTGAGTATTATGGCGACGGTGCCAGGAGCCACTACTCTATGCTTGAGCAGATCGATACCTCCAACGTTTCTAAGTTAAAGATTGCTTGGACCTACTCTTCTGGTGGCGCGGATACCATTCGCAATCGCAGTCAAATACAATCTAATCCCATCATCATAGACGGTGTGCTCTATGGCGTCTCGGCAGCTACAGAGGCTTTTGCCATAGAATCGGATTCAGGAAAAGAACTTTGGAAGACAGATATTAAGGAAAATGAAGGCACGACTAGCCGTGGCGTAACCTATTGGTCTCACGAAGGAGACAAACGTATTTTCTTCGGAGCAGGTCGCTGGCTTTACGCGCTAGACGCAGGTACCGGAAAATTGATTGAGACTTTCGGGAAGCAAGGACGCATAGACCTCAAAGTGGGAATAGACCGTCCAGGTGCTGATAATTATGTCACCTCAAACACCCCAAATACCATTTACAAAGACTTAATCATTACCGGCAGCCGGGTATCTGAATCCGAATCTGCCCTTCTCGGGGACATTCGGGCATATGATGCGCGTGATGGAAGTTTGGCTTGGATCTTTCATACAATACCTGAAGAAGATGAAGCTGGGTATGAAACATGGTTTCCCACAAATCCAAGGCAAAGGTTAGGTGGAGCAAACTCTTGGATGGGAATGGCTATAGACAGAGAAAGAGGAATCGTGTATGTACCCACCGGATCAGCTGCATTTGATTTCTATGGTGGCAACCGTAAAGGAGATAATTTGTATGCAAATTCCCTACTTGCACTTAATGCAAATGACGGTAAACTGCTGTGGCATTACCAAGTAGTCCACCATGATATATGGGATCGAGATTTACCTGCTCCCCCTAACCTCTTCACAATCACACGTGATGATAAGAAAATAGATGTGGTATCAGTAATCACCAAGCAAGGTTACACGTTCATTTTTGATCGTGTAACCGGCAAACACATTTATCCTATTGAGGAAGTTGCGTTTCCGCAGGAGGCAGCATCAGGTGAGTACCCAAGCCCTACCCAACCCATTCCAACCAAACCAGCACCTTTTACCAGGCAATCCTTTACTTCAAATGACTTCAATTCCTTTGTGGCAAATAAGGATTCGCTAATCGATATTCTGGTGCAGGCGAACACAGGGTCTCCTTATACTCCCATCACCGAGAAAATGACGATTATTTATCCTGGTACCGATGGAGGAGGTCAATGGGGCGGAGCTGCTACGGATCCAGCAGGTGTGTTGTATATACCAGCCAAAGAAATACCAGTCTATACCTCTTTGATTTTAAGGTCGAATGAAAGCGACCAGCTGGCTTCCAGTGAAAATACATTATATAATCTCTATTGCTCCAATTGCCATGGAAAAGATCTCAATGGCAGCCACGATGGTTCCTATCCGGGATTGAGAAATATCAAGACACGACTCACACGCGATCAATTGCTCACTTTGATGGGCAACGGCAGAGGTATGATGCCCTCATTTTCTCATATTTCTATGTCTGAGAGGGATGCAATTGCCAACTTTCTTCTAGATCTCGATGTAGACAAAGAAGTAGAAGCTAAACAAAATAACTTCTCAGCTTATCAACACACAGGATACAACCGATGGTATGATACGAATGGTTACCCAGTAAATGCGCCCCCTTGGGGAACCTTAACTGCAATTGATGGTAATACGGGCCAAAGGCGCTGGCAAGTTCCTTTAGGAGAATATAAGGAACTCACCGCAAAGGGAGTATCCCCTACCGGAACCGATAATTATGGCGGTCCACTTGTGACAGCCGGAGGACTTATTTTTATAGCCGCTACACCAGACGAAAAAATCAGAGCATTTAAAAAATCTACAGGTGAATTAGTATGGGAGCATGAACTCCCAGCGGCGGGATACGCTACACCCAGTACATACAGAATCAATGGGAAGCAATATATTGTCATCGCCTGCGGAGGTGGAAAGCTGAAATCAAAATCTGGTGATAAGTATGTAGCATTTTCCCTCGAAGATTAAACCTACCATCTGCCTAGCTTTGCCTTATTCTTTTAGCAAGCTTTAAGAGTTCAAACCAACTAGTAGAAATAAAGCCAAATACTCATGGCAAGTGTGAGCGACTGAAGCAAACTATTCAATAGCTCAAGGGATTGCCAGTAATTGATAGCCCAAACAATGATAAAAAACCGCAGCTCCAGCAATTGCCATCTTCTTTACAAAGTTTGCAATTTGCCTTTCCAGTGGTGTTTTTTCCTCTGTTATACTTTCCAAACTCGTTCCTATTTTTCCGAGTTTAGTATCCTTACCGATGCCTGTAATCGTCGCTATAGCCAAACCACTCGCAACTGTGGTACCACTATAGATGACATTATCTTCTAGAGACTTATCCTTAAAAACCGCAAAAGATTCCCCCGTGAGTATTGATTCATTTACAGAAAAATCATTCGAATGAACGATGACACCATCGGCAGTAATTGAAGTACCTTCTTCCACCAGTAAGCTGTCACCAACTACCAAATTTCCGCTATTATTTCTTCGACTATACCATTCCTTATGACTTTACAAGCCGGTTGAGAAAAGTCCTTTAGCTTTTCCAATGCATTCTTACTTCGAGAATCCTGGAATAGTGAAATGGAGGTGATGAAGATGATAGCAACGACAAGATAAATCCCATCTCCTGTATTGCCAGAGATAAAGTAGATAGAAGCGGCTACCAATAAAATAATCGACATTGGCTCCTTAAGAATGCTCTATAAGGTATCTAAGAAGCCATTTTCCTTTTTGTAGTTAAGTTTTTTTGCCCGTATTTTTCCTGGACAGAAGCTACTTGTTCATTACTTAAACCTTGTATATCGACCTTATTCGCTGGCATGCCTAAAGATCGTTTTATTCACAAAACACCAACAGGTTTGCGCTACAGAAAGCGGGGGAAAATCTCTGGACTGTAGTGGGAAAATCTTTTGCTTCTTCCTGCTCCTACTTACTCTTTAGGCTCAGCATACCAAAGATAAGAACCCAGATCCATCCTTTTCTAAAATTGAGAAACCCAATGTAGCAGCTAACAGACTAGGGAATCAACCAATTGACTGACAGGAGTTAATCTACTTTCTAGTAGCCTTAAACTCACTTCCATCATACCATTTAGGGAAATAGTCCTCATTAGCTAATTTCGATCCCACACTGAAAAACAATTGCAAATCCAATTGCACACCACTCAATTCTGTTGTTTCAGCATCATATCCATCAGCTGGTTGATGGTATTTATTGATGCGATAAGAATCATTATATGCTTTTATCTCCTCTTTACTTTTATCGAATCCCTCATAAGCGCCACTCGCATATAAAGCAGGAATCCCAATTTTGGCGAAGTTAAAATGATCGGATCTGAAGAAATATCCTTTTTCAGCTTCTGGATCCGGGATAATATATCGCTCTTGGGCAAGAGCTGCTTCCTTGGCATATTCATCCATTTCTGAATGACCATATCCCGTAATTGTTAGATCTTTCATTTTCCCGGGACTATCCAGTGCATCCATATTGATATTAGCTACGGTTTTTTTAGGGTCAAAAATCGGATTTTCAGCATAAAAAGCTGAACCTAATAAACCTTGTTCTTCTCCAGTAAGGGCTATAAAAACAATAGAACGCTTAGTGGCTTTACCTTTCTTAAAAGCTTCCGCAAGAGCCAATAACCCAGCAGTACCAGAAGCATTATCCACTGCACCATTGTAGATGGAGTCACCCTCTATCGCTTTCCCAACACCCAAATGATCCCAATGTGCAGAATAAATGATCACTTCATCTTTTCTGTCCGCACCGGGAATCATTGCCACTACGTTTTTTGATACGTCCTTTTTGATCTTGTTGTGAATGGAAACGGATACGTCTAGATCTAATGGAATTGGTTTAAAGTTTTTATCCCTAGCAATAGCTTTATAATCCTGACCTTTCATAGCTGAGGCATCGAGTATTTTTTGCGCACTTTCATCACTTACCCAAGACTCGACATTTAGTAGAGGTAAATCGCTTGCAATAACTAATCGGGCACCAGTCCAACCGGATTCAATTACATTCCAACCGTAAGAGGCTGGCTCAGTATCATGAATAATGATAAGTCCAGCAGCACCTTGCCTGGCTGCCTCCTCATATTTGTAAGTCCAGCGGCCGTAGTAGGTCATTTCATTTCCCCTAAACAAAGTAGAATCCCTTGATTTAAAACCTGGATCGTTTATTAGAACTACTGCCGTTTTCCCCTTCCAATCTATCCCTTCATAATCATTCCAACCATATTCTGGTGCCACTATGCCATATCCTGCAAAAACAAGTTCGGATTTTTCGAGGCTAACTTCCGGTTCTACTTTATTCGTGGTGGCTACAAAATCCCTTACTATATCTAGATCGAAACTTCCATTTCCTCCGGAAAAAACCATGGTTTTAGAAGGAGTTCCGTCAATCTCTACCATAGGCACATCCTGAAAAAAGCTATCTCCATTTCCAGGTAAAAGTCCCAGTTTTTCAAACTCCTCCTTTAAATAATTCACAGTCAAGACTTCTCCTTCAGTAAAGGGTTTTCTGCCAAGAAACTCATCAGAAGCGAGACGAGCTATATGTGTAGCAATGGTTGCTTGGTCCACCTGAACCAATTCTGTAGATTCATTTGAGTCGCTTTCACAACTAATACAGAGTAGTAAGACTAAAAATTTCAAGTAATTATTCATAGAAAATAATTTTAATAAGTTGGTATTTGGTAGTTATTTAGTCGTAATTCTTTCTTGCTTTATGCCGTATATTCAAAAATCAATGTTAGCAATTTTTTACCGGTAAACAACTTAAAATCAGCAACAAAATCCCAAAGCTATCAGGCTGAAAGTCATCTCATGTGCCCAATAAGGTGATTCAATAAAGCCGATTAAAGGAAGAAGAGATATATAAATGATAATTCACAAAATGATGTAATTAAAGCCTACAGCAGTAGGTTAGACGTTTCTCCCGCTAGTCACAAAATTTGACCAAGTGTGCATTTTGTATATAGGAAAAAGCACTTTTGTACATCATTATTTATAAATTGCCAACCTTTTGGAAAACTAAATGGGGTTTTTAGTGATAAATCTAGCTGAAGACCATTTTAGGAAGAACTTTTAACTTTTGATTTCTACAGCCTTATTTCACATATGAATTCTAATAAAACAATAATTAATTTTTGCCCTACGGGGATGGTTCCTACCAAATCAGAAACTCCACATGTACCTATTAGTCCCTCGGAAATTATTGAACAGACGCACCAGGCATACGAAATAGGAATTACCATTGCCCATCTTCATGCCCGTGATGCAGCTAGTGTTCCAACTTATAGAAAGTCTGTTTATCAGGAAATTTTTGAAGGCCTAAGGAAGCATTGTCCAGACTTGATCATTTGCGGTAGCAGCTCAGGAAGAAATGTTTCTGAATTGGAAAAAAGATCCGAGGTTATTGAGCTCCAGCCAGATATGTGTTCTCTCACTCTTTCCTCTCTGAATTTTCAACGGCAAGCCTCTACCAATGCACCAGACACCATTCTAGGACTGGCCAGTAAGATGAAAGACTATGGCGTCGTGCCTGAATTAGAATGTTTTGACATGGGAATGATTAATTTCGGCATGTACCTGATCAAAAAGAAATTGATTGAAGGGCCATTCTATTGGAACCTGTTGTTTGGAAATATTGCCGGGATGCAAGCTAATTTTTTACATATGGGAACAGCTATTCAGGAAATCCCAACTGATCATTTTATCAGTTTGGCAGGATTAGGATCAAACCAACTTACAATTAATGGAGCTTCAATTTCCATGGGATATGGAGTACGGGTAGGTTTGGAAGACAACATTTGGTTTGACCATAAAGGAGGAAAGTTGGCTACCAATAAAGACTTATTACTACGGGTACATGAATTAATGAGGATACATTCAAAAGAACTCTTCGCCCCAAAGGATCTTGGAGAACTAGGCTTTTATAACCGTAAAAAATGAAGAGGATAAGCTTTGTTGGGATCTCAAAAGATAGTGCAGCGATTTTTTTGGATCTTATTTCCGAATTAAATTTGCAAAAGGAATTTGTGTTTTATCCAAATAAGGACTTCGGTATAGAACCCTTCATGCCTATTAAAACCTACTCTATTGAGATCAAAGAAGCTGGAAGTTGTCCGCCTGAGGAAGATGAACTATTCTTTGGTGCAACAGGTCCTGAAAACAAATTGGCAATTTTTGAAGATTTCTGGAATTCTCATGGGATTTTAGAATCAAGATATACTCAATTAGTACACCCAAGTGCCTACGTCGCTCCTTCTGCATCCATTTCAAATGGTGTATTAATAGAACCCGGAGTGATCATCAGCGCCCAGAGCCAAATTGATTTTGGAGTATCTCTAAAGCGTGGCTGTAGGATTGGGCATCACAATACGATTGGGAGATATACCGATATTAACCCAGGAGTAATTCTTTCTGGAATGATCAACATAGGAGAAGGTTGTTTAATTGGATCTGGGGCGGTTTTAAAAGATAACATCAGCATAGGTGCAAATACAACTATTGGAGTTGGTAGTGTCGTGACCAAAGACATTCCTGCCAATTGTATCGCATTCGGTAATCCCTGCAAAATAGTTCGTCAAAAATGACCTCAAACGATTCAGCCAATACACTAACTTCTTCTCCTTTGGTATCCATCTGCGTGCAGACGTATCAACATGAAAAATTCATTGCTCAATGTCTGGATAGCCTATTAATCCAAAAAACAGATTTTGACTTTGAAATTATAGTTGGTGAGGATGGCAGTTCGGATCGTACAGGAGAAATCTGTGATTTATATGCGAAAAAACATCCGGATAAAATCCGTTTGTTCAAAAGAGATCCAAAAAACAAGATTTCCATACGAGGAAAAATAACTGGAAGGTTTAACTTCCTTGAAAACCTAAAGGCAGCACGAGGGAAATACATATGCCTCTGTGATGGTGACGACTATTGGACTAACGATCGGAAATTGCAAAAGCAATTTCAATTCTTAAATGAAAATCCTGAGGTCAGTTTAGTCTATTCGAGCTATATACACCAAAAAATAGATCTTAGCAGTGTTGTGGAGCCTGTTAAAGACAAAATCTTCGAGCCAGAAGAAGTAAAAACCATTCATTATCTAGGGCATGTTTCGACATGGATGTTTAGGAATGACCTTCAATCGCTTTTGTCCAATCCTATTATCTACAAAGCCTTTGCAATGGATATGGTTCTATTTGCATACTTCAAAATTAAAGGGAAAATAGCAGGGCAGTCTTTTACTTCTTCCTTTTACAGATACAATATTTCTGGTATGTTTCGATCAAAGAAAAAGGCAGAATCAGCACGGGATTTTGCCATTTTACATTATTACTTTTTTAGATATATTCATTACAGTGTTCATACTTTCCTTACCAGTGGATCCGGCTATTTTATTAAAAAGTATTTGAGAACAATTTTAGAGAATTGAATTAACAGACTATGATTAGCTTGGCACCAAGGTTCACAAAGAAATGGCTGAAGCCATTCTCTAGATGCTGCATCTGACTTGCACTTCTATCCTCGCCTATGTGGTCCTAATTTTTTTATCAAAACTGGTGTAAAGTGCTAAAATTCAAGTCTGACATCTTGAAATTTATTTTTCACTTAGTTGCTATACTGCTACGTCAGCATGTTCGTAACTCGAAAGGGAAAAGTGGAACGTACTGCCTTCGCCGGGGCTACTTTCGGCCCAAATTTTACCTCCATGTTTCTGGACAAGATCCTGACAGAGTACCAATCCCAAACCGGTACCCATCTCTCCCATAGTACCTGATTGTTGTTCACTCGATCTTGAAAAGAGCTTGTTGAGCACAGTTTCATTCATTCCTGTGCCATGATCGCGCACAGAAGTGATGACATTTCCTGATCTTTCACGGACAAGGATTTCTATTCTGGAATTTTGATCGGAAAACTTGATGGCATTGGATATCAAGTTTCGCAGGACAGTCAGAATCATTTTCTGATCAGCGTGGATAAATGCATTTTCTGAACCTGACTGACCTAGTTTGATATTTTTATAATCAGCCTGGGAAGAAACCATGCCTATTGCTGTCTCCACCAATTTACTCATAGGAATCACTTCGGGTTTTACCTCAAATAACTTCGTATCCTTAATGGCCCATTGCAAAAGATTTTCCAAGAGATTATGGGTATTTCGGGAGACATTCAACAGAAATCGGATATTTTCCAAGTGCTCTGAATTCTTGGTGTTTTCAAATTCTTCCTCTAAAAGTTCCATATATCCAATAATCGAGAAAAAGGGATTTCTCAGGTCATGACCAATGATAGAAAGGAGCTTATCCTTTTCATTGATATGTTTTTTCAATTTACCGTTGGCGTGTTTGAGCATAGTAGTGCGTTCCTCCACGGTATTTTCAAGCTGCCTGTTTTGTTCATGAATGCTACGAACTCTCCGGTTATATGCAAGGATTAAAAGACCTATAGCCAGGAGAGCTGAAAGGGTGATAAACCAAGCAGTCTTCCAAAATGGAGGCGCAACGATCAGAACTACGGACGTGCCAGCTTCATTCCATAATCCATCACTATTGGCAGCTTTGACCCGGAATGTGTAGGTACCAGGATTGAGATTGGTGTAGGTGGCATTTCGCTGCGAGCCCACATAATTCCATTCTTTTTCAAATCCATCCAAAATATAAGCGTATTGGTTTTGGTCTGGATGGGTGTAATTCAGGGCTATAAAATCAAACGTAAATACATTTTCCCGGTGGGAAAGGGTCAGCGTGTCCGTAGCCGCTATATGCTTTTGCAAAGGAGAATCGGGTGCTTTAAAATCCACTGGCTGGTTGAATAATTTAAAACCCGTCAGGTAAACCTGTGGAATAAAGGGATTGGAAATTAGATGATCTGGATGGAACAGGTTAAAACCATTCATTCCCCCAAAAAGCAATTCTCCTTTCCGCGTCTTGAGCACGGCATACCTTGAAAATTCATTTCCCTGTAGTCCGTCATTCTTACCAAAATTAGTAAATTCTTGATTGACCGGATCAAATTTGGAAATCCCCCTATTGGTACCAATCCACAAAAAGCCACTATCATCTTCCACAATAGAATTGATTTCATTTACAGGTAATCCATCTTTTTGAGTGTAGGTGATGAAATTGTCCCCTTCTGGCATATATCGGGAGAGACCCCTGTCCGTAGCAATCCAGATATTTTGATTCCGGTCTTCTATGATCTGCCGAATAGAGGTGCTGGGAATGCTGTTGGGATCCAAATTGGAGGGCTGATAGACTTTGAATTTTCCCTTGTCCTTGTCTTTTGCCTGCATCAGGTTCAACCCGGAATGAGTTCCAATCCAGAGATTGTTTTGACTGTCCTCTATTATCCGTAGAGGAAAATTGGAGGAAATAGAGTTGGGGTCATTTTTGTTGTTTTTATAAACCTTCAACTCTGCTGCCCTTTGATCATAGCGATACAATCCTTCCTCTAGGGCAGCTATCCAGATATAGTTTTCGTCAAAATGTACATCAAATACATGTTGTATGGGATAGGTATCATTTTTAATCCATTCATTAAAGCTGGTAAAGATGCCTTTCTCCTCGTCCAGCAAAATATTTAAACCTCCAGACCAAGTGCCTACCCAAAGATTCCCATCCTGGTCTTCATTCAAGCTGATTACGGCATCTGATCCTAGAGATTTCGGGTTTTTAGGATCATGCCTATATGCTCTGAATGTACCCTGTGACCGATCAAAGTAATTCAGCCCACCGCCATCCGTTGCTACCCAAATATTTCCGTTTTCAGTTTCCGAAAAATCCCGGATGATATCATTATTCAGACTTTCCGTATTTAAGAGGTTTTTGTAATAATGGGCGAATTTGGAAGCGTAAGGATCAGCCAGGTTTATGCCCGATTGGGCGGTGCCTATCCAGTACCTGTCCTGATTGTCCTGAAAAACACTCCAAATTGAATTGTGGGTGAGGCTATTGGGGTCTTTCGGGTCATGGAGGTAGCGGTAAAAATTATCCTTCTCCTTATTGTAAAGATGTAGTCCCCCGTTTTCATGACAGGACCAGAGGTTACCTTTCCGATCTAAGTATAGTTTAAAGATAATATTGTTGAAAAGGCTATTTGGATTTCCCGCTTCATTGAGATAATGGACAAAACTAACTTCTCCCTGCTCTACAACCATCCTGTTGAGCCCTTTACTTCTGGCTCCTGCCCAGAGATTTCCTTCAAGGTCTAAGGTGACAGCTTTTACATTATTCGAACTGATGGTATGAGGATCGGTAGGGTCATGCTGATAATATTCCGTCTGCCCGCTAGAAGTATGCAGCTTGATTAGCCCATTATTCAAAGTCGCAAGCCATAATATATCACCGTCACCAGCAACCATGGCATTTATATTCACAACTTCATCGACCTTGTAGGGCAGCAATTGTTGCTGCTTACGATCGAAAAAAAATAATCCTAAAGATTGGTTGCTCACCCAAAGAGTACCCTGGGCATCTTCGAGAATGGTATTGACCAAATTGCTTTCCCCCCCTTGTACAAGAATAGCAGAGGGGAGTTTGAATCTGGTGAAATCATCCCTATCCCTATTGTACCTTGCCACACCATTACCTGTACCCACCCATAATTGATTTTGACTGTCCTCGTAGATGGATCCTATATAGTTGTCACTGATCGTGCTGGAGTCTGTGCTGCTGGCATAGACCTTGAAGTCCAAACCATCATATTGATGAAGGCCGCTGTAGGTTCCAATCCACATGTAACCACGACTGTCCTGGAAGATTGTCGAGACTCGGTTGTTGAGGAGTCCTTCGAAGATCCGTTGAAATTGGAGATCAGGTTTTTCTTCTGACTTTTGGCTCAGCACCTTGGTCACGGGCAGAAACATCACTGCCAATACAATCAAAGTCGAGAAGTACAGTTTGTTCATTTTGGGCACGAAATGAGTAATCTTGAAAAACTCCATTTTCAAGTAGGTTTTTGAGTAATATTTGGGTGATTGTGGGGATGATTTCTATTTGAAACCACCAGCGTAATTCCCCTTAACAATCAAGTTTAAAGGCGAAAGTAAAGTATATTAATTTGGTAACCAACAGTCTAGACTTGGCTATAATTAAAAAATGTGCTTTCAAATTCACTGGTTTTTCTCCAAAATGTTCAATACGCTATTTCTTCCATGCCTTATTTTCAGGAGGTTTTATTAGGAGCAACTAAAAGATGATAACAAGAAACATTTTTTTGCATATATCTGAAAATAAATATCCCTCCAAAGGGATGTTAATCAAATGGTTAACTAAGAATTTTTAATCATTTTTTTCAAGTTGTCAGGAGAAAAAAAAAATAAATATTATCAAAATAATTCTTTTATATCGCTAAGTCTTGCGAAAGATTGGGTTTTCTGGGAGTGAATGATGATTTAAAATGGATACGGTAGATAAGGTTCGAAGGGAGAAATTGAAGGAATGAAGCGTGGACAGAATGATTTTTTAACAGCTAAATACGCCTAGGTTAGCGATCAGTGAATGAAGCTATTTTTAGTAGGATGAATCGAACTTATACCCTAAGGTTTAAACCTTGGGGTATTGCAAGGAACCATTTTATTCGTTCTATTTTTCAGCTAGGAAAATCCTTGACTGTTCAACAAAGTCAGTCTAAAATTTGACTTCTACCCCCCCCCCCGGTGGTTGATGTGTTGAAAAAAGTGAGAACAAGGTTTCCGAATTGGAAATGCGCGGGATTTAATAGATCATTTCCTTTGAAGGTGCTGAGAATAGCCTCTGAGTCGGACTCATCTCACTTCTTACTAAACATCAGTTATCACCACTCAAATAAGCACTTTTGGTCACTACAAGTGGATAGAACCAGACGCCCATTTCTTCCCAACAGCATTTTGATGATGTAATTGACCGATTCCTTACTCCATTCTCAGCTTTATTATTAGAGACGAGACCAGTGTAATTGCCCCGATCAATACAACAGAAGCCGTGATCCCAAAAATATCTGCTGTTATTCCAGTTAAAATAGCCCCAATAGCATAACCCAAGTCACGCCATAACCTGAACACCCCGATACTTTTCGCCCGTTGTACCGGGTGGGTATAATTGGCAATGGCCGCTAGAAATGTAGGATAAACCACTGCTGTGCCTATTCCCAACAAAGTACTTAATACAGTAAATTGAATAAAGGAATTGGCAAATACCATGGCTATGATTACAACCCCCTGTATGAGCATCCCCCAAAAAAGCATGGATTTATTGGCCCAAAGATCAGCCAGTTTTCCTGTGATCAATTGCCCTAACCCCCACACTATCGGATAGATAGCTACAATTTTCCCAATTTCAGACAGGTTAAACCCTTTGCCGGCTAATAAGATTGGAAAAAGTCCCCATATCATACCATCGTTCAGATTGTTGACTAGTCCGGCTTGCGTGATGGATCCAAGAGTGGGGTGCGTCCAGGAGGTTTCTTTAAAAACATTCTTTAGTTTTTTAACCTTACTTACTTGCGTTTCGGACTGGACATGATGTGCCGTATCCTTCACCAGAAAGTAGCTGGAAAATAATCCAATAATTGCAAAGCCTATTCCCAGATAAAACGGATAAGGACGTAGGCCATATTCCGAAGCTATCCATGCGGTGAGGAATGCCACAATACCAACTGCCAGATAACCTGCTGACTCATTCAATCCCATAGCAAGCCCCCTGTTTCTGTTGCCTACCAGGTCTATTTTCATCACTACTGTGCTAGACCAGGTAAGTCCCTGATTGATTCCCAGTAGGATGTTAGCTACAATAATCCAGTTCCAGCTGGTGGCATAAATTAGGATAAGCGGGACAGGAAGGCCGACTAACCAACCGATGACAAGCAGATTTTTGCGTCCTATTTTATTGGCAAAAGCCCCGGTGTAATAGTTGGTAATGGCTTTGGAAATACCAAAAAACACGATGAATGACAGTATGGCTGTATTGGCGGCCATACCAAAGTCTGCTTCGGCAATCTGAGGAAGAATAGTCCGCTCCAGGCCGATCATGCCGCCTACGAATGCATTGATGATTATCAACAGCGTAAACTGCTGCCAGTTTTCTTTAAGTCCCAATTTAACTTCCATAGCTATAATGATACAGCACAACGCTTGGCTCCCGCTTCCAAATCAACGGGGTTAAGTCTGTAAAATCTCCCGAAAGGCTCTTTTAAAGAATCTTTAGGTTGTTTTCCGGTGGACTGGAGATCTTTTTTAGCAGAGATTACACAAACTCACGCTCGCTTTGACCAAAGGACGGAGTTGTCAGAATCAATTCTTTTTACATTTGTTAAATAATCAGCGTGATGCTCTAATACGACTTAAACTGACTTGTGTAATGCCCAGATAGGAAGCAATATGTTTTAAGGGAATTTCTCTTACTACTGCAGGTGATTTTTGTAATAAGGATGTGTAGCGCTCATCTGCTGGGTGAAACTGAAGACTTTCTAGCCTGTTGATGGTATCGACATAAGAACGCTCTACTACCTTTCTAAACATTCGTTCCACATCATGGTATTTGTCGAAGAGTTCGAAAAGCTGCCGGGCTGGAATGGCAATAAATGTAGTATCATTTATTGCCTGTATGGCTTTGTGACTCGGCTTCCCTGCGAACAGGCTTTCCGCTCTAATGATCAGGTCGTGTTTAAAAGCAAAGTACTCGGTTACGTCTTTATCTTCCTTATAATAGTAAATTCGTGCTGTTCCTTTCTCCACAAAATAGATAGTTTTGCAAGTTTGTCCAATGGATTGCAAGTCTTTGTTCTTTTTGATGTGATAAGTAGAACATAAGTTTACAATGGCATTTTTAGCCTCATCTGACAAGGGACTTATTTGGTTGAGATGGGTGATGAATGCCTCTTTATCTTTAGTCTGAATCATGTCGGCGTTCTAATTTGGTTATGTTAATCCTGTAGTCAACCCTTCAAATAACTCCTCAAAACCACACTCGAAGTGGTCACATCAGTATTGGAACTGAGTGAAGGTTACCTTCTCTGCGGGTCCAAAGACTAAAATGAGCTGAAAGCACCAATAAGTAAGGGCTTGACCTACTCCCCTTCCTGATTCCATGAAGGCTACTCAGCTATTTTATTGATCAGGTAGCCAAGGCAATTTTCCATCTTGTGAAATCGAGCATGAATCAAGCGTCACACAGAGGGGGATGATTATTCCCAGCATACACCGCAACAGCAGATATGCTTGTTCTTAGGGCGCGTAAGGCTGTCGCAGCAGCGAGCCAGGCGGATGGCCTGCGGGGTGAAGCTTTGCTGGCGTCTTGACTTTCCCACCCGCAATCTGGCCTCTCGCTAAAAATGTCCACCGGACATTTTATTCACGCTCCATCCCCATTGCGTCAAGGCAAAAGAACAAAAGAAATTGAACATGACCCAAGCGATACTTAAGAGAACGATTATTAAATCCTTCAGGTGTTTCTTCGAATTCCGCAGGCGTTTAACTAAGAAATCTAAATTATAATCATATGAAATACAAGTTGTCATAAATATGGATACTAAACCAGAACTCTCAAATTCAAAAATTTGGGTTCGGTGAGTAGATAAAGAAAAGCCCTAATCTTTAGCCAACTTGGATAACTGTAGCCAAAACTCCTCGATTTTTAAAATAGCTTTAAGAAATTCATCCATTTCCATGGGTTTAGACACATAGCTATTGGCATGATATTCATATGCTGTGTTTATATCTTTTTGATTGGAAGATGTAGTCAACATTATGACTGGTATCTTTTTCAAAATAGAATCTTCTTTGACCTTTTGCAGCACCTCAAGACCGTTATAAACCGGGATGTTAATGTCCAAAAGAATTAGATCGGGTCTTTCGGCATTCTCATATTCCCCATTTCTAAAAAGAAAATCCAGGGCTTCTTTTCCAGTTTTGACAACACTGATTCGGGTTTTAATTCTACTTTCCTCAAATGCCTCCAAGGTCAAAATTACATCTCCCTCATTATCCTCTATTAGTAAAATATGAACTTCTTTCATTGTTATTTATATGTCTAATTCCAACTATTTTTTACTTTGTTTTATCAGCTGCAATATAAGAGACTGCTTAAATAAATTTGGTTTTGGGGATTACTGGGGATAATCACTGATAGAGTTATCCAGGTTAATCACCTTTGGAATACTAAAGTAAAACACACTTCCTTGTCCAACTTGAGACTCAAGCCAGATTTCCCCACCCCAGGCTTCCACATGTTTTTTAGCAATGGAAAGGCCAATCCCTGTTCCATCGAATTGATCTCTCTTATGCAGTCTTTGGAAGATAATGAAAATCTTATCAAAGAATTGAGGATCAATTCCAATCCCGTTGTCTTCAATGCGTATGATATGATAATCTCCCTGCTGATAGGCCGCGATAGTGATTTTGGGCGGCAAGTCATGTCGGGAATATTTGATGGCATTATCTAGCAGGCAATGAAGGGTTTGGATCAAGGCTGCTTTAAAACAATCCAAAACCGGTAAATCTTCCATTGTGATCACCGCTGATTTTTCCTTGATCACTTTTCTTCTTAGGAGCTTATACCCATCCACCAATTCTCCTAAGTCAATACTTTCCAAAACATCTTGGGTTTTTCCGGCTTTTGAGTAATCCAGAAGATCAAGAATAATCTGTTTCATTCGCTTGGCCCCATCAGTAGCGAAATAGATATATTGATGGGCTTTGGAATCCAATTGATCTTTGTATTTCCGCTCCAATTGATTAAGAAAGCTGGATATCATCCTGAGAGGCTCCTGCAAATCATGGGAGGCAATGAATGCAAATTGCTCCAACTGTTCATTTGTAGTCTGCAATTCCTTGATATGCCCTCTTAAAATCTGATTGAGTTTATTCAGTTCCTCTTCATGCTTGATTCTATCAGTGATATCAGTGATGGCGCCTACCATTCTGACTACCTCCCCCACTTCATTTCGAATGATCACTCCTTTATCAATTACTGTTTTTATCTCCCCTTCACTATGGATTATTCTATACTGATGCTGCCAAAATTCAGCTTCAGGATCTTTCAAACAACTTTTCAAACTCTCCTGAATACCAGGCATGTCTTCAGGAAAGAAACTGTCTTCCCAAAAATCAGAGCTAGTGAGGTTTTTGCTAACCTTATATCCGAAAAGCTCTTCAAACCCATTACTTCTGGTAAAAGTATCAGACAGCAAATCCCAATCCCAAATGGCATCAGTGGTGGCTTGAGCTACTTTTTCAAAGCGTTCATTCGCTTCCAATATTTTTCTCTCTGCCTTCTTTTGAATCGTAATATCCCTGAAAAAAACGCTTATTCCCTCTTCGGAAGGATAAGCACTTACCTCCAACCATAGCCCATAATAATCCTCAAATGTGACTGGCTCCCCACTTTTCAACACCTTGTGATAATTAGTAAAAGAAGGAAGCTCCACCGCGTCGGGAAATACCTCCCAGAGGTTTTTGCCGACTAAATCCTCCCTATTGACTCCAATAAGTTTCTCAGCTGTATTATTCCAATAGGTTACAGTAAAGTCTCTGTTCATCGTAAAAAAAGCATCGCCGATACTTTCTAATATCCTGTTTTTTTCATCATAGGCCTTTTGGATCGCTTCCTTGGCTCTGATGCGTTCATCGATATTTTTAAAGTAGGAAGAAATCCCCCCATGAGAAGGATAGACATTAAGCTCATACCAAGAACCATCTCCAGGATAAAAATACTCAAAGCTTTCAGGCTCGTTAGCAACAGCCACCCTCCTATATACCTCCTCCAGTACAGTTCCTCTTACAGGAGATAATACTTCCCATATATTTTTACCCAATACTTCATCCGATTTCTTATTCAAAAGTTGTTCTGCTTCTTTATTGAAATAAGTAAAGTCCCAGTTTCTATCCACCGCATAGAATGCATCGGAAATACTCCCTAAAATTTCCTCAATTTGCAACTGTAAGGATTTTGTATCATGGATATCCTGGAAACTACCAAATATTCTATGGGATTTTTCTCCTATCCGTTCACTCCTTCCAATACATCTTATCCATTTAAACTTACCCTTGGCCTTTTTGATGAGTAGCTCCTCATCAAACTCCAGCCCATCGACAAGCAGCAAATCCACCGCTTTTTGTATTCTAGCTTTACTCTCCTCTTTATAAAATTCAAATCCGCCTGTGAGGGTAGGATTATAGCCCGCATCTACTTCAAAAATTTTTCTAGTCATTGGAGACCAATACATGGCATTCCCCTTTTCGTCAGTCATATCAAGCTCCCAACTTCCTATTTTTGCCATTGAACTAGCCTGACTCAAGAGCTGCTCAGTCTTTTTCTCTTCTGTGATGTCTAAAATTAATGAGTTAAAGATGACAGATCCATCTATCAAATACTCTGGAGTTCCACTGCCACTATGATTTCTAATTTCCCCATTTGGCATTACATATCTCCACTTACTTGACCACTTGCTTTTGTTTTGAATCGAATACGTAATACTTGCCAGAACTTCATCAAAATCTCCCCCTGCTTTTATCCTATCCCAAATGAGTTGAATGTTTGCCATGGATTCCTCGGGACTATAGCCCCATAGTTCTTGGGCACCCTTACTGACATATTTCAAGGTATCAGTTCCGTCAGGATTGACTAGATATTGGAACATCAATCCTGGAAGGTTATCTGAAAGCGACAATAACCGGTTTTCAGCCTCTTTTCTATCGTGAATATCTTGCAGACTCCCATAAATCCTGATACACTTTCCTTCCAGAAATTCTGCACTACCTATAGCTTTGACCCAACGTTCGTTATTTTTGGCAGTTACTAAAACTGCTTCAAAATTAAAAGAACTCCCATTTTTGATACTGTCTTCAACATTATTTCGAACCATTTCCCGGAAATCTTCCCTGTAAAAATTAATTCCAGTGTCTAAATCTGGAGGAAAGACATCGGGATCTGTTTCATGAAGTGCATATACGATGTCCGTCCAGAATATTTTCTGTCTGACTAAATCTATTTCCCAACTTCCTACTTTTGCCAAAAAGGAGACTTGAGCATTGAGTATGCTGAGCTTTTTCTCATTGGTAATATCCTTTGCGGAGGCATATATCAATCCTTCCCTTACTTCGGAGTTACATTTCCAACTTAACCATACTACATCTCCTTTTTTGGTTATGTTTCGATTTTCAAAATGAAAACAAGACTCACCCACCTGCAATTTCTCCAACTCTCTTGCCGATAAATACTTGTCTTCCGGATGAATAAATTCTTCGAAGTTATGGTAAAGAATTTCTTCCTCCGTATACCCTAAAAGTTGATATCCTGCCTTATTTATTTTTAGAATTCTACCTTTAAAATCCACCAAACAGATTACATCTGGAATTGCTTCATACAAGTGAGTAAGGTCATTCTCCAGCTTTTTCCTATTGATTTCTGTGCCGACAAATCCCTTAATTCGCTCAAAAACTTGTATGTATCTATTTAAATAATGACCTTTTTTCTGTGTGCCCATTAGTAGTACACCCACTACTTGCTTATTGTAGAGGATTGGAAATCCCAATAAGGCCTTTATTCCCATAATCCCAGCTGCTTCTATTCTTTTAAAATCTCTATTTTCTACTTTTTGCTCCAATAGTAATGGTGTGCCCTTTTTCCATACCATAGCGGGCAAACTCTTAGATTCATGGAAAATTTTTGCTTGGTCTCCTAGTTCTTGAAACTTTACCCCTTTCAAGTCTCCAGCATCAAAGGCTAACAAATGGATTAGAGAATTCTCAATATTGGGAGTCCATAATTCCACCAAATCAAAAGCACCAAAGACACCTATCGTATGGCATAATTTTTTTACAGATTCAATAAAATCAGATTCAATATTAAAATTCAAACTGATCTGGCTTATAAGGTCCTTTTCCAGTTCCTTATTTTTCTGCTCGGTTACATCACGTTCGATAGCTATCCAATGCGTAAACCAGCCTTTCTCGTCTGCCACAGGTGATACAGAAAAATTGATCCAAAACTCCTCCCCGTTTTTCTTATAATTTACAGTGGTAATCTCGCAAGGCTCCCATCTTCGCATTGCCTTTCCCAATCTGGACAATTCATTTCGGTCAGACCGAGGGCCTTGAAGGAGTCGTGGCGATTTGCCCATTACCTCATGAGACTCGTATCCGGTCATCTTGGTGAAAGCCTCATTCACATAAATGATTCTTTGCCCGGGTTCATCAAATGGTTCCGCTTCCGTAATCAAAACAGCATCATTGGTGTGGGTTATGACACTTTCCAAAAGTCTTAAATGCTGTTCTTCATTCTTTTGAGAAGTAATGTCCTGAACAGTCCCTTCAAAAGAAATGGGAACACCCGCTTGATTTCTATTCAATCTTCCTAGTTCATGAACCCATTTTACCTCTCCATGGGGTAAGATAATTCTATGAGAAAAATCCAGCTCCTTTTCACCTGAATAAGCAGCTTCGTTCTCCTGATCAAAAAAGGCTCTGTCACTGGGATGAATTGTCTGACGAAAATTCTGGAAATTCAGCTCGAACTCATCTTTGTTTCTTCCCCAAATTTCATAGATTTTATCAGACCAAATAAGGGTACTAGCATCCAATTCCAGGTGCCAATAGCCTAATTTTGCGATATCTGATGCAGCCTGTAGTTTTCTGGCAGATTCTTCAAGATCCAAAAGCTGCTTTTCGCGCAGGGTTACATTCTGGCAGGTAACCATTATGCATTCCCTGCCTTGGAAATCTACTTGATGCCCATTGATTTCCATGCGCATGCGCTCACCATTCTTTTTCTTATGGGTATAAACCCCAAAATAAATATTTCCCTTGCTTTCCTTGATATTGGAATGGGCAGCCAAAACATTGGGAATTTCTTCCTCAGGTCTCAACTCCATGATGGTAAAGGAAATAAATTCTTCCTTGCTATAGCCATATAAATCTATTGCCGCATTATTGACATCCAAAATCTCAAAAGTCTCCAAATCATAAACCCACATCGATAGTGGGCTATAATTGAATAAGGCACTGTAATCTTGAAGCTTGGACATTTTGAATTTCTATTTGAAGAATAAACCCTAATTTTCCCTACACATTTTCGTGAATCATTAAAGAATAGATGCTAGACTAAAGTAAACTTTTTAATTTTCCCAAGAAAAAATTATATGAATGTTAAAAAATAAGGAGTCCAATAACCAGCACAGTAACAACATAAATTAAATTGAATGTCCTATATATCCAAGTTGTAACATCATGTTTTAAATTATTAGTCTTTTGTGAACAAGGTCTAGCCATTTTACCATCGTCTCCTAACAATTCACTCATTTCATCTGTTTATAATTTAGATTTCTTAGTTAAACGCCTGCGGAATTTGAAAAAACACCTGAAGGATTTAATAATCGTTCTCCTAAGTATCGCTTGGGTCATGTTCAATTTCTTTTGTTCTTTGAATAGTTGGGAAGTCATTCCTAGATAGGTGATTTTTATCAAAAAGTCGTTTTTAATTTCAATTAAGAGATGATTTTTCAAGTTGAACTATGTTTGATAATTGCTTTTGGGTTAACCCTCCTTTTTTGATTAGAACAAATAGCATACTTAATTGGCTATCAGTGATTTTATACGGCATCAAGTACTTTCGGGACACGTTGGCAGTAATACGGTTAAGTCTCATTATTTTCCCTGAAATGCATACAGAGGGATCAAAGCTTTTAAGGTTTTCAAATTCCATAACATATCAATATTTTACTTTTGACTCATATCTTAAAGCCAATTGGCAGTATCCTTTCTCCCCTTTTCACGTACTTTTAACCCACACCCTCTAAGCATATTCTAATGAACAGATTTTTAATCGGATTTTTGGCAGCGCTATTATTACTTGGGGGAATTTGGCTTTTTACAGATAGCAGAGCCAAAGAGGCAGAGCTTCAAGCTAATTCAGCAATGATCCAGCAGCAGATCCAGCAGGTGGGGAAACTGATTGTAACTGAAGCGTATTATTCTCAGGTTTTTACCTACAATAACTCCCAAAAGCTCTTCCTTAACCTTGTGAGTGCGAATAAAAAAGCTTTGATCGTAGCGAAGGCTAAGGCAACCGTAGAATATGATCTCAGGCAGATGGAGACGAAAATCAATGAGGAAAACAAGACTGTCACCATCGTGAGCATTCCCGATCCAGTGATCAATGTATATCCGGAGTTTGATTATTACGATGTGACTCAGGACTATCTCAACCAGTTTGAGGGGAAAGATTATAACAAGATCAAAACCAGCATAACGGCGCAATTTCGTAAAAAAATAGATGATTCCGGACTTAAAGAAGATGCAGAGGATCGCTTGATGAACGAACTCCTAAATATCTTTATTCTCACCAAATCTATGAGTTGGACGCTAGTTTATAATGAAGTGGTGATCCAAAATCCTGAACAGTTAAAAGAATTGAGAAGGTAATCTGTACTTTCGAATGCTCATAAAAATGCCCCAAAAAGTAAGATTTTACTCTCTGGGGCTGCTATATTCACGAGCTTCTCTTTGTTGGAAAGTATAGCAGTATAATGAGTTACTTTCTATAGTTCGCCTGTCTCTCTACCATCCAGCTTGGATATTGCATTGGAAGTGGGCTTACTTCATCTATTTTTTTCAAGTCATCTTCCGTCAAAATGAGTTGAGTAGATTCTATGTTGAGTCTCAATTGCTCCAAAGTTTTCGCTCCAATAATTGTACTGGTTATTCCTTTCTGCTGTCTTACCCAAGCCAACGCTACCTGTGCGATACTTGCATCGTGATTTTTTGCCAAATCTCCCATGACATCTACCAAGTCATAAGCTTTCTCCTTGTCTATTGGAGGAAAATCAAATTTGGATCTTCTAGCATCTGCATCTGCTCCTTCTCTGGTAAATTTGCCAGTTAAAAAACCACCCGCTAGGGGACTCCAAGGAAAAATCGCTAAGTCATGATCTTCTGCCATCGGTACCAACTCATGCTCAATATCTCGGCTGACAGCAGCATAATAATATTGCAAACCAATGAATTTGTGCCAGCCTCTGAAATGCGCAATAGCCTGAGCTTTGGCCACCATCCAAGCCGGCCAGTTACAAATGGCTATGTATCGGACCTTGCCTGATTCCACGATGTCATTCAGCGAGCGGACGATTTCTTCCAGTGAAGTAAGCGGATCTACCCCATGCACGTAGAGAATATCTACATAATCCATTTGGAGCCTATTCAAACTTGCTTCTACAGAATTGAAAATATTGTATCTGGAAAGTCCAGCGCTATTTGGCTTGTCTTTCATCTTTGCCAAAAGCTTGGTAGCTATCACCACTTCGTCTCTTGGAACAGATAAATCCAGTAATCCTTGACCTAGCAACTGCTCAGATTGCCCAAATGAATACACATTGGCAGTATCTATAAAATTGATTCCTGACTCTACCACAGCACTCAACATGTCATTAACTTCATCTTGTTGTAGCTGTCCGATATTGGCCCACATATCAGCATCCTGACCTCCAAAGGTCATGGTGCCAAAGCATAGTTCAGATACAATCAAGCCTGTGTTTCCTATAGAATTGTACTTCATTATTAAAATAGCTTAAGTTATGGATATTGATTAATGAGGTTAAAACAGAAGCTGTGCAAAAACAGTTGCCTTGGGCGAAAAATTCTCCGGTTAATCTCAAACATTTTTAATTTGAGGCAAGGTCAATCGTCTTCTTGAATTATTTTTGAAAAATCAATACAAGAAGATTTTCAGATGAAATCGAGCATGACTAGAAAGTCACACACTGGGATGATTATAATGCATGCGAGATTCCATATGGCCTTAGAGAAAAATTTTAAACATATGAAATATAGAATTAATTCTTCAGAGTTATCCATTGAAATCAACCAGACCGGAATGGAGCTTTCCTCCATAAAATCCCTAAATACAAATACTGAGTACCTTTGGCAAGGTAACCCATCTATTTGGAGCGGTCAGGCACCTGTTTTATTTCCCATTATCGGGGCACTCAAAGATGGCTTTATGATCTATAAAAATCAAAACTATAGCATTCCAAAGCATGGAATCCTAAGGAATTCGTCTAAGCCTGTCCTAAAGGAATCCACGGAAAATTCATTGTCATTTTCTTTGGTTTGGGATGATGAAAGCTTGAAACAGTATCCATTCAAATTTGAGCTTGAAATCAAATTTACCGTATTAGGTAGCAAAATTGAGATTGCCCATCGAATCGTAAATCCAGGGGAAGAAACGATGTGGTACAGTATAGGTGGACACCCGGCATTCAATTGTTCGGTAAATGAAGGGCAAGAATATGAGGACTATTTTCTCGAATTCACATATCCTGAATCTGACTCCACTTGGAGCGTAGAGTCTAGCGGACTTATAGGAAAAGAAACCAAATCAATATTGGAAAACAGTTCGAAACTATCCCTTCACAAGCATCTTTTTGATAATGATGCGTTGATTTTCAAAAATCTCAAATCCCGTGAAGTTACTTTAATGCATGAAGACAGAGGAGGAATCTTGTCTTTAAAATTTGATGATTTCGATTATCTGGGAATCTGGGCAAAACCTGGGGCACCCTTTGTTTGTATTGAGCCTTGGCTGGGAATTGCCGATAGCGTTGATTCAAACCAGAAGTTTGAAGAAAAAGAAGGACTTCTGAAATTGGAAGCTCACCAAAGTGAAGTGAAAACATACTCAATAACTATCCTGAAAGAAAAATAAGATTTTGGCAAAAGAGGTAGAAAGTGCTTCCCCTTTTGCCTATTTTCTACTGGTTAGCTATAAACGGTGCTTGTTTAATAAATTGCCTATTTGACAATTGATCAATCAGGAAGTTGGCCAAACTTGTCGCTGAGATTTGATCTCCCAGACAATCTTCTAGTGATACATTGATCGACCTATTCTCTTCATCCATAGTTATTAAAGGTAATCTCACCAAAGTCCAATCTACCTCATTCCTATTGAGTAGTTCATATTCGAGTTGTTTATCAGCCGTTGAATTGGGATAATTAGCATACATCCACTCTGTAGCTGCTTTTACAGAAGCTCCTTTTTTGTCACCTTTTACATCTACATTGATTCCTGATGCCACCACATATCTAGTGATTCCATGCAGCTTCATCGCTTGTAGTACATTCGAAGTGCCTTCTGAGGAAATCGTATGTTTACTAGGAGGTACGCCCCAGCCTAAAGTACTGATCACTGCATCACAATCTTCCAGCAGCTTATTGACAGTTGGTTGATCCAGAACATCACCTATTATTACTTCGATTTGAGGATTATATATGGGTATTCGATCTGGATTTCTGACAAGCATCTTTATTTGAAAACCTGCTTTTACGAGTTCATTGACAAGAAAATTTCCTGCTTTTCCGGTTCCGCCAATTACGGCTATTTTCTTATTTGCATTCATGGGATTTTTTATAAAATGTGATAAAAATATACCCTGACATTTTCCCTGAAAGGAAATGTGATTCCGTTGCTTTTAGCAACAGATGGGGCATTCAGCTATTTTATAAAGAGATTTTAATAGGTTAAACATAAGCTAAAATTGGTAACGAAAAAAGAAAATCCTGAGATGGTATCACCTCAGGATTAGAATTATTATTTCTATTTTTTATTATAGTCTAGAAATTTGCCAGCTTTTTAACTTCACTATCAGTTAGCGCCCGGTCAAAAACTACAAGACCACCGATCTGGCCTTTAAAGAAATTTCCCATTCCCTTTGCCAATAAAACAGCTCCAACGGTAAAGTCAGACCCATTATCACCTAATCCATCGGGAAAATAATAGGGATTTTTCGATTGTACCAGCCCTTCTGGATAGCCTTCAAATCCTTGGGTATGATTAATCAGCTCTTCCTTTCGGGACTCAAAGTCACCATTCACAAAGGATTTGATGTACTCTCCATCGTAAGTGAATGCAATAGAACTCCACTCATTTTTTGCAACAAGCTGTTTACTTGCTGAATAATCAATGGAATATGGAAAAGGTGGAGTGGCTTTTCCAGACTGTGATACATGACCACAAACTTGGTCTGCTCCATTATAATAGCCCAAAGAGACGAAGAGTCCGTACTGCCTTTTGCCTCCCTCTTGGTATTCATTCCACATACCTCCAACAAAACCTGTTTGCTCTCCTGACCATTTCACCCACGCGACGACGGTAACTCCCTGATTTTTTCCATGAATATTGAGTTCTGCTGTTTGGTCACTGGGCAAACTCAGGAAATTTGTCCCATCAAAATAAGATGAATACCCTGAAATCGGCCCCTCTGCCATACGCTTGACCTCAGTAGGAAACTCCACTAACGAAAACTTTCCTTTGCCCTGAGCCAATCTTGGTTCACCCGCACTTTCTTCAAATTTCCAGAAAGCCACCATCCCTTCTGTAGCTTCAATTCGTTGGATTAAATCTTCATTTGGACTGTTTCGCTGTCCAGAAGCAACTATGCTACAGGTGAATAAGCAAAAACATATTCCAAAGAATGCATAGAAGTTCGGTGGTTTAATCATTTCATAGTGTGCTAAAACGACAAATTACTTCGTCCATTGGATGTAATCCCGATTGACTTGACCATCAAGAATACTTTCATTGGAATAAACGATGATTCTATACTTGAATGTCGCTGATTCGCCTTTCTCCAATTTGAAGTTAAGCTCATCCTTGCCATCACTCAGTGCTTTTTGACCTAAAGGATTTGCTGCAAACAAACCATAGCCTCTTGCATGCCAGTACGTAGGATAGCCTGGATTGGAAGGAAAATCCAGGATAGCAACAGAGATATCCTCATTGTTGATTTTGCCGGATAGACTTACCCAGTCTCCTCTGGTCCCCCAAACATCATGGCCTTCCACTCCTTCACTGCTGAGATACATTCCTGTGATTCCCTCATTATTCATGGTCGGCACATCAGTTGCTTTTCCTGAAGCATCGGTGAAAATCTCAGGTTTATCAGACGGATGCTCCAGTTGTCTTGCGGTACGAAGGCCTAGCATTCCTTCTTTATTGTCAGTCAGTTTCACTTCTCCATTTGGAGCTGTCAGCGTAGCTATCCGATCTATAGTTCTCTGATCGTCCTTACCTCGGAAAATAAAGGTTGTGTTCTCGGTCAAAAGCACTTCATCTTTATCATTCATCCAATCCAAACTCACTTCCAGTACGCCTTCCTCATTTCCACTTTTCACAGATTTGATAGATTTATGCACGATATGCCCGTACTTCGTTTTGTCTTTGATATCAGAAGAGTTGTTCCAAAAGTCAAGACCATTGACATCACCATAGTTAAACCAAAGCCCTAAATGATGCGGATGATCCACACGCTCTCCCGGTCGGGGAGTAACTGGCCAGCCTCTGGTAATAGCAGTTCCATTTGCCGTATTGATAGGATATAAAACCGGCTTTTCCAGTGAATCTGGGTAGATGTAGGAAGTAAAAAACTCCCCGTCTATGATGACATCTACCTTCTTAGCAGCATCGTCACGGATCAGTTCTATTCTGTCTTTCATCTGTCCGGATTCATTTTCAGTTTCGGTTTTTTCCTGAGTAGATCCACAGGCTAAAGTCATTGCTGATAAGGCAATCACAGTTGTGTAATTAAGGAGTATTTGTTTATGATTTAGCATTTTATAATTTCTGGATTAATAGTTAAAAGTTGAATGAAAATAGGCTGATGAATTCAATCGATCTCGTCAATTATTTTTTTTCAATTGATTGAATAACGCCAATTGCTCCTTAAGAGCAGCCACCCGATCAGCAGGTTCAGTGCGGGCTTCCATCAGTATCCAACCGTCATATTTTATATCATTGAATAATTTGAAAAGAGCTGGGTAAGGATAGTCACCTTCATTGAATTCTCGTACGTGTACCGTATCCCCAAACCACTTTTTCACTGAATTGAAATTAGCTTCCAAACCAGGCGACAATAGATCCTCGGCATTACAGTTCCAGCATATCTTGACAGCAGATTCAGTTACCTGATCAAAAATCGCTTTCATATTTGGAAGCTCCTGGGTCAAGTTCCCATGTACTTCCACTCTCACGAGTTGTCCATATTCAGCTGCGAACTTTCCAACCTCGTTGAAAGAAGCTGCGATCTGAGCGATGGTTTTTTCTTTAGGCACATCGGCGGGGAGGTTATTTGGTTTTACTTTAATTCCTGTCGCACCTATATCCTTGCAAAGCTTGATGTACTCTTTGGTCTGCTCAATATTTTCTCTAACAACAGCGGGATCTGGGCTGTGATACTCAAAATTACTTCCGTAGCCCAAGCAAGTCACTTTGCTATCCTTAAAGCGCTTTTTTACTTCGGCTCGTTCTGCTGAATTTAGGCTTGTTTCCACTCCGTGCGCATGTCCGGTACGAAGCTCCACTCCTAGCACTCCTGATTTTTCACAGTTCGCAATAAGCGTAGGAAGATCCCAATCCTTGCCCCATTGGTAAGTCACCAAACCGAATTTCATCCCTGATTTTGCCATGGAAAAAGCATCCAAAGGAAATTGCATAGCTGCCAGACTTAAGCCTGCTGCTGCGCTTTTCTGTATAAACTCTCTTCTAGAATTACTCATAATATTAAACTTTAGTTGGGATGGCGTATGGATTTCGATAATCTCTGGTCAGCATTTTATCTGCCTCTTTATCCTTGACAAACTTCTCTGTACTTCCCTCAAATCTTAATTCGCGGCCAGTCAGATACGATACATTGGCGATCAGCGGTAGTACTGAAGACTTGAATCCTTCCTCAATGTCACAGTGAAGTGTCTCGTTGTTTCCAGCTCGGATTGCATCCAAGAAATTCGCATAATGCTCCGCACCACCTGGCGCAGCTAGCACTTGATTATTTGGTGCCGGAGCTGCTTCTTTTTTAGATTGAGCAAAAGGCTCCTTTTCCTTCTCACGGAAAGCTTTCCAAGTCCCTCCGTCTAGTTCTAGATATCCTTTTGTACCGTAAAACACATTTCCTATATGGATGCCTAAACTAGACTCTCCGTTGGTATATCTTCCTCGGGTTTCAAATTCCAGGATGGTTCCGTCCGCATACTTGAATACTGAGCTTTGAGTGTTTGGAGTTTCCTGAGAGCATTCGTCTGGGTCGATCCCGTAGATTCCTCCTGCGGAATAAACTGAAACAGGATGTTCATTCTTATTCATTCCCCAGCGGGCTACGTCAAACTGATGAGGCCCTTGATTTCCGGTATCGCCATTGCCTGTGGCCCAGTGCCAATGCCAGTTGTAGTGTACTTTCTTCTCATTATACGGAATCATTTCCGCCGGACCTCTCCAGTAATCGTAATGTAATGAAGCCGGTGGCGTGCTATCTGCCACTTTGCCAAAAGAATCCCTCGGCTTGTAGCAGGTACCACGAGCCATATACACATCCCCGATTCCTCCTCCATGAAGGAATTCCATCGCTTCCATTACATTGGCTATGGAGCGGTTTTGGAAACCTACCTGCACTCTACGGTCGTATTTGCGAGCGGCTTCTACCATTTTTCTTCCCTCCCAGACATTGTGACTGGCAGGTTTTTCTACGTACACATGCTTTCCTGCCTGACAAGCCCAGACTGTCGCCAGCGCATGCCAGTGATTTGGTACGGCAAATGAAACTGCATCCAGTTCTTTATCCTCCAGCACCTTGCGCATATCCCATTCTGTCACTGGAGTTATGCCCGTTTTCTCAATAACAACTTTTGACTTTGGTTCGAAATACTGCTCATCAGCATCACAAAGTGTCTTCAATCTCACATTGCGGTTATCTTTCAAAGCACACCACTGGTTGATGTGATTGCTACCTTGTCCGCGGATTCCGACCACTGCTATGTTTATTCGCTCATTTGCCCCAATAATAGAAGCGTATGATTTGGCACTCATACTCATGCCGGCCACTGCTATTCCGGCCGTGCCTAAGAGACTTTTCTTTATGAATTCTCTTCTTTTCTCCATTTTGATTTAAGGTTATAGGGTTTGTTGTAGTTGTTGTTTGTTTGTTGGTGGTAATACCCTGTACATATTTAGTCAGGTGTTCACCTATGAATTTTTAATCTAAACATTCTCTTCCTACCAATCAATAGCAATTATTTGGATGCCTGAATTACTTGCGCAAACGATTGCTTTTTCTCTTCAGTTGATTTCTCCCAAGGCAGTAATCCAAGAGCACTTTATCACCATTTACGGTGATATTCTATTTTATCACCATTTACGGTGATATTTTGATTTATCACCATTTACGGTGATATTAGATTCATGATTGCACTACTTACAGGAGATATTATCAATTCCAGAGAACTGAAAGATCAGAATCTCTGGATCCAACCATTTAAGAAATTGCTAGGCAACTGGGGTGAGACTCCCAAGCAGTGGGAAATATTCCGTGGTGATAGTTTTCAACTGGAAATTCCAGATCCCAAAGAAAGTCTTCTGGCGGCTTTACAAATAAAAGCTCTCATCAAAAGCCTTCATTATCCAGAGGAGAATAAACGAAGCTCTCCCATCGATGTGCGTATGGCCATTGGAATTGGCACAAAAACCTATGATGCAAAAAGAATTTCCGAAAGCAATGGTGAGGCATTTGTACGATCTGGAGAAAAATTTGAGCAACTGAAGAGCGAGATGATCACGCTGGCAATCAACTCGCCATGGGCCGAATGGAATGATGAGATGAATCTTTACCTGAAACTGGCTGGAATTCAAATGGACAGCTGGTCGATTTCCTCCGGTGAATTGATGTCTGAAATGCTCTCCAACCCGGATCGCAAGCAAGCGGAAATCGGAGAAGTGCTTCGCATCAATCAAAACTCAGTGAGCAAGCGATACAAGGCTGCAAATGGAGAAGATATTTTGGCACTGGAAAAATTATTCAGAAAGAAACTCAGTCAGCTCCTCTAATGCTTATTCTAATCAAACTCATACTTGCCCATCTAATAGGAGATTTTCTGCTCCAACCGACTTCCTGGGTAAAGCAAAAGGAAAGCCTAAAAGCCTATTCCCGAAAGCTATACATCCATGTCCTTATACACGGAATACTCGTCTTACTGCTACTTTGGGATCTAAGTCAATGGCCCATCATCGTCAGTGTGTCGGGGGCTCACCTGATCATTGATATGACGAAGCTTTATGGGCAAAAGAAAAAAACAAAAACCACATGGTTTGTCATTGATCAGCTATTGCATGTAGCAAGTTTAATTGCAGTATGGGTGATTTTCACGCATGCAGAGATCGATATTCAACGATTCTTTCAGAACCCAAAGACCCTAGGGCTGATTACCATTATATTTTTTCTCACACAACCGACGTCCCTTATCCTTTCGACTTTACTCACAAAATGGGCTGATTCCATTCCTTCCCTGCCGGGACAATCACTACAAAATGCAGGCAAATACATAGGAATACTAGAACGCCTTTTTGTTTTTGGTTTTATCGTAACGGGGCACTGGGAAGCCGTGGGATTCCTGATCGCTGCAAAATCAGTCTTCCGCTTTGGTGATCTTCGAAAATCAAAAGAGAGAAAACTTACCGAATACATCCTGATTGGAACCTTACTGAGCTTTGGTACAGCGATACTCTCAGGGTTCATCTTTTTATCTATATCCAATTAAATGAACCAAAACACGGAACTGGATTCAATCCAACTCAATTTTTCTTCAAGCGATTTATTGCTTCTCAACCTTGCGCTAGCACTGATCATGTATGGTGTAGCGCTGGACTTGAGATTTGAGGATTTCAAATACTTGGCAAAAAACCCAAAGGGTTTCTTCCTAGGTGTATTCTCACAGTTTATACTTCTGCCATTTCTTACTTGGTGTCTGGTATTGATTATGAAGCCTCCTCCTTCAGTGGCACTGGGAATGTTTCTGGTAGCGGCTTGTCCAGGAGGAAATGTCTCCAATTTACTGACTAGCCTTGCCAAGGGAAATACGGCTCTTTCCGTAAGTCTAACTGGATTTTCCAGCATGGCATCCATCATCAGTACTCCATTGAATTTTGCACTTTGGGCAAGTTACTATGCCCCCACTTCAAATTTACTAAGAAAGATCAGCCTTGATTATACAGATGTATTTACTACCGTTGCATTGATTCTAGGCATTCCGTTGATACTTGGAATAATCACGCATAAATACGCTCCTGCATTTGCTGAAAAGGCATCCAAAATCCTCAAGCCGCTAAGCATTCTGATATTCGCGGCCTTTGTGGTGATAGCTTTTGTTGGGAATTTCGATCTATTCACCAAGTATATTTCTTTGATTTTCCTCTGGGTATTGGGGCATAATTTTGTGGCTCTTGGTTCAGGATTTATCACTGGGAAAATCTTCAAGTTACCTCTGGCTGATGTGAAGACAATGACGATCGAGACAGGAATTCAAAACTCAGGTTTGGGGCTGGTTTTGATTTTCACTTATTTTGATGGCCTTGGTGGAATGGCTATTATTACGGCCTGGTGGGGCATCTGGCACCTAATCTCAGGTATGACTATCGCAAGTCTATGGAAATCAAAGGTTTGAAATGATTACAGTCTGTGAAATACTAACAAATCAATGAAATACTTAATCAATGAATTCCTTCGATTTCTAGTTAAAATCACGTTGAAGGGCTATTTCAAGAAAATCATCATTGAGGGTGCAGAAAATATCCCGAAAAATGCTCCCATTCTTTTGGTAGCAAATCACCAAAATGCATTGATTGATCCTTTGCTTTTGGGAACACATACTACGCTGAAACCCTACTATTTGACTCGTGCGTCTGTTTTCAAAAAGTCATTGGTCGCCAAAATGCTGAATTTCATCCAAATGCTTCCCGTCTATCGCGTGCGGGATGGGTTTTCTACTATCCAGCAAAATCAAAACACTTTTGACCAAACATATGAAGTACTTCACGAAAATGGCGCAGTGGTCATTTTTGCAGAAGGTAGTCATAGTCTCATCCGAAATCTTCGGCCATTGAGTAAGGGGTTTACAAGAATAGCTTTTGGACTTAAAGAGAAATATCCTGAAACTACTCCTGTGGTCCTACCTGTAGCATTGGATTACAGTGCACATAAGCGATCCGGAAGCATCGCAAGAGTCACCTTCGGGAAAGTTATTCCCGTTGACATGCCAGCCTCGAAATCTGGTTTGCTGACCAAATCAGTACAAAAAGCCTTGCAAGACCTAGTAGTGGAGATACCGAATGAAGGATATGAACAACATCTGGAGCACCTGATCGAGCATCAAGTGGATTTGACTTCTAGAGTAGAGGTAGATCTTTTTTTGGAGACAGGAGAAGTTCCAAACCCTGTTGAGGAAGTATCTGGTTTGAAGAATAAACTGATGAAGATTTTCCATTTTCCACTCTATTGGTTGTGGCTTTGGAAAAAGCCAGGTGTAAAAGATCCTGTGTTCTCATCCACCTGGAAATTTATGATAGGCTTTGTATTAATTCCTTTTTACTATCTATTCCTACTCTGGCTAGCGATGGATACTCCCCTTGGCAGTTGGGCTTTGGCTTTCCTGATCATGGCTTGGATTTCATTGATCGGCAATAAGAACCCTCAGGAATAAAGAGAGGCTTGACCAAATATTCTTTGGGATATTTTATAACTTTGGAAGAAGAAATAAACCCAAAAATAACTAACCATGAGTCAAGACTTCCTACCCTTGAAAGGGACTGATTATGTAGAATTGTACGTAGGCAATGCCAAGCAATCTGCATTATACTACCAATATGCTTTTGGTTACGAATTGATTGCCTATGCTGGACCAGAAACAGGCGTGAAGGATCGTGCATCGTATGTGCTGAAGCAAGACAAAATCAGACTGGTACTTACTTCCCCTTTACATCCAGACGGGGATATCGCCGCCCATATTCAGCAGCATGGTGATGGAGTGAAAGTGCTCGCATTATGGGTGGATGATGCGGCGCAATCCTGGAAAGAAACAACTAATAGAGGAGGCATTTCGGCTTTGGAGCCAAAAACCATGTGTGATGAACACGGTCAGGTCGTGGTTTCTTCTATTAAGACCTATGGTGAAACCATTCATACATTTGTAGAGCGCAAAGACTACACGGGTATTTTTCTTCCTGGGTATCAACCAAGATTAAGTACATATACACCTCAACCAATTGGCTTGAAATACATCGATCACTGCGTAGGCAATGTGGCTTTAGGTGAGATGAACCGTTGGGTAGAATTTTACGAAAATGTCATGGGATTCAAATTGCTCATCACTTTCGACGACGAGGATATTTCCACAGAATATTCAGCTTTGATGTCCAAAGTAGTATCCAATGGAAATGGCTACGTCAAGTTCCCCATCAATGAGCCGGCGGAAGGAAAGAAGAAATCTCAGATCGAAGAATACCTAGACTTCTATCGTGGACCGGGCGTACAGCATATGGCACTTGCGACGGATGATATTATTCATACTGTATCTGAGCTAAGAAAAAGAGGCGTGGAGTTTCTGGAGGTACCTTCATCCTACTATAATGATCTGCTTGATCGAGTTGGGAAAATAGATGAGGATTTGCAACCACTGAAGGATCTGAATATCTTAGTAGATCGGGATGATGAAGGATATTTACTCCAGATTTTCACTAAACCTGTACAAGATAGGCCTACGCTATTCTTTGAGATCATACAGAGAAAAGGCGCCAAATCCTTTGGAAAGGGGAATTTCAAGGCACTCTTCGAAGCCATAGAGCGAGAGCAAGGTCTCAGAGGAAACTTGTGATTTATCAACCAATAGCCGACAACCATTATAGTCGGCTATTGGTTTTTAACTTTTTTTGAATGCAAACTAGCTTAAACAGACCCTATAAAGAGTATTCAAAGAGGAAAACTATTAGCCACCGAATCTGCTTGTGCATGAGTCTTGTTATGTTGAGATAAATAATCCTTACATCACGAACATATGGTCACTGCAGCCGAACTTCCAAAAGGTCTTGTATACATACGAGACTCACAGCCTGGAATACTTAGAAAGAAAAGGGGTCGCAGTTTTATTTTTTTAGACAAAGACAATCAAAAGCTTACCAATGAATCACAATTAGTGCGGATTAAAGACCTAGTAATTCCGCCTGCATGGAAGGATGTGTGGATTAGCCCAAAAAAGAACAGCTATCTACAGGCTACAGGAATAGACGAAAAAGGCAGAAAGCAATACCTCTATCACTCGAAGTGGTCTTACTATTCACAGAAAATCAAATATGATGACTTGCTCAAATTTGGGTATTATTTACCCAATCTGCGAGAACGATATCAAAAGGATTTACGGGCGAAAACCTGGAGCAAGGATAAAGTTCTGGCATTGGCAACGGCACTTCTGGATGAATTACATCTACGCGTAGGCAATAAGCTCTATACTGAAAGTAACAAAACCCACGGACTGACTACACTCAGGCGAAAACATCTCCAGGAAGACGGAAGTAAGCTCTTGATCAATTACATGGCAAAGAGTGGAAAAGAACGCTCTGTTTCTCTTACTAATAAAAGGCTTATCAGATTGTTAAAAGATTGTTCTCAGCTTCCTGGGTACGAATTATTTAGGTACCAAAAAAACGACGAATGGCATACAGCGGATTCTTCTTCGCTAAATGAATATATCAGCTTAGAAGCTCCAGAGGGTGATTATTATACGGCCAAATATTTTAGAACTTGGGGAGCAAATTGCGTTTGTATCAAACATACCAGTGAAGTGTTCCTACTATGTGAAAATACAGGAAAAAAGCCTGAGACTACATTAATCAGACTGGTAGCTGAAAAAATGGGGCATACAGTAGCGGTATGCAAAAGTTCCTATTTGCATCCTGAAATTATCTCCCAATGCCTGAATGCAAAGAAGATAAAGGACTGTTTGCCAAAAGATTTTTCACATGATGGATACAAACCTGAAGAAATTCAGCTGATGAAAATCCTCTGCAATAAACTCCATTGAATCACTAAGAATTCATCTTGGCATGTTTTTTTGACTTACCTTCGGCGATAAAAAAGAATATAATTTATATGAGTATAGCGGAAATTTTAGGGTATGACACAAAAAAAATATTTGAAAAAATCACAGAAAAATTAAGTGCATGGTTTGACACAATGGTGGAGAATCTACCAAACCTTGTCTTAGCTATTATACTTATAGTCTTTACCATATTCATCGCAAAGAGCATAAAGCGATTATCAGCCAGCTACATTCACAAACTCGGCACAAATGAAACGATTAGTCGTTTTTTAAGCCAATTGATTTTTCTGGGGATTTTGATATTTGGGATTATGTTGGCACTATCTGTCATGGATCTTACCAAGACTGTATCATCCATACTAGCAGGTCTTGGGATCATAGGATTAGCTTTGGGTTTTGCATTTCAAGATACTGCTGCCAACTTCATTTCTGGGATTTACATTACTTTTAATCAGCCTTACAAAATCGGAGATATCATCAAGACTCACGATGGACATGAAGGCTCGGTGGTTGACATTAATCTCCGTGTCACCAAAATCAGAACTTATAATGGCCCCATAGTTTATGTACCAAATCGCTATTTATTCCAAGAGTGCTTTACGAATTTCACAGAATTCAAGCAGCGTAGAGTGCAGATAGCATGTGGTGTGAGCTATGGTGAAGATCTAGAGCATGTGGAAAAAATCGCTCTTGAGTCCGCCAGAAATGTATCAAGCAGACTTGAGTCAGAAGAGCCCACCTTATTCTGGACAGGATTTGGCGATAGCTCAATTACTTTTACACTGAATATCTGGTGTAACTTCAGCGAAAACAATTTGGATTTTATACCTGTTAGAAATGAAGCGATTATTTCCCTCAAAAAGGCATTCAATAAAAATGATATTGTGATACCATTCCCAATCCGGACTTTGGACTTTGGAATCAAGGGTGGTACTCAGCTGAATAAACAACTTTCTGGACTATCTATTTCGCCACAGAATGGAGCTAGTAATTCAAAAGAAAGCTAATGGAAACTAAAGAAAATATGGGAAATCTTACCCCTTCGCGGTTTAAACTTACACACATCCCCAGCCTGATGGTAGAGAGCTTCAAGCAATGGAATGCGGTAGATCCATGGAGACTCAGTGCAGTGGTAGCCTATTATGCGGTACTATCACTCCCAGCTCTCATGGTCATCGTGATCAATACCGTCGGGGCTATCTGGGGAGTAGATATAGTGACTGGAAAGCTAAATAATGAGCTGGATTCAGCAATGGGCCCGGAGACTGCGGAATTTCTGACTAATATGGTAAAGCAGACCCAGGACAGCGATAAGTCTTTGGTCGCTTCTATTATAGGTATTGGGGTTTTGATTTTTGGTGCTACTGGCGTATTCTTTCACCTTAAAATCTCCATAAATGCGATATGGGGACTAAAGCAAACTGATGATGTCAAGTGGTATTTTACGCTGTGGGATCGGGCAGTCAGTTTTGGATTCGTTCTGGTGCTTGGATTTTTACTTCTTATCAGCTTTTTGTTGACAGCTTTACTCTCATTCTTCAATGATTTCATCAGAAGCATATTACCGGAATTTGTAGTGGTATTTGCTTTTATCGTGGATTTCACAATTTCCTATGCTGTAGTAGCTGTACTTTTTGCATTAATATTCAAGTATTTACCTGATGCTATAATCAGATGGAAATCTGTTTGGGTGGGGGCACTGCTCACTTCATTCCTTTTTTCTATCTCTACATTCCTGCTAGGCATGTATTTTGGAGCAGCCGAACCTGGCTCTACTTATGGAGCAGCCGGATCCATTATTTTGGTCTTGCTGTGGGTTTCGTACTCCTGTTTGATTTTCTTTTATGGCGCAGAATTCACCAAAGTTTTCTCTATCAGATATGGCTATGGTATTATCCCTAGGCATCATTATTCAAGAGTGAAAAAAAAAGAAATAATCCTGAAGGGAGATTTTGCTCCTGCTCCGAAAGATCCAGTACCAGAGGGACAAGTGGATGACTTAAAGGAATAAAACTGGTTTTTTGAACGTATTTACGAAAGCATAGTGATAAGAAAATTGAATGCTGACTCCCATGAAAAAATCAATCAAATCTAAACCATAGAACCATGGCTGAAGCCCTTTCTTCACCTAATGTATTTTCACCCACAGGAGACATCATCTCATATCCCTTATGAAACTTAGTTCCCATAGGTGGGATTTTGTACAGAAAGCTTATGTCAGCTTGTGGTAAAGCAGGCTTAGTCCCTTCAGAAGAACCCTTTGGGAATGCAGGTTTGAATAAACCTAAAAACAAGTTTGGAGTTTCACTTCTGACTTCTATTGCCCCTTCTTCCGTTTCTAAAAGCAAGGCATGAAAATCGGAATGAAAACCTTTAAATTCAGGATAAACTAATTGTTCAAAACTGTACCCCGTCATCGTATTGTTATACTCTTTTTCCCATAACCCAAACTCTACGCCTTTTAATCTGTTCGCCCAGACTCTGTAAGGCCCATTTCCTATCCATTTGGCTCGAATCACTTTTTCCTCATCATAGTTAAACCCTATCCCCTGCAAGTCTGCCAAAGAATCTGGGGAAGAAGCTTCCATCTTCAATTCACCACTAGCAACAACAGTCCAAGTGAGGGTTTTAGGGTAAGGTGAATAAGTAGATGTAATCTGAATAGATCCATCTTTCAATTGCTTCCAAGTTACATTGAGTAGAGCTGAACTCATCCCTTCGACATCTGTCGCTTGGCTAAAATTGACCACCTTTCTCCCCACTTTTACCACTTGAAGATTCCCTCTTGCCTTACCAAAAACAAATAGCTTCTCCCCTACGGCGACGTGAATATCAATGGAGGATTCCCGTACTGTGATAGCCTTATTGTCTGATGCTGGTCTTGTGTCAAAATAGTTTGAATTCCCTTCCTTAGGTTTGCTAATAGCTGCTGACCAAGTGTAAAGTACTTCTCCTTTTATACCGATTGCAGAAATTTTCAATACATCTCCATCTCTCCAATTAGGCGGAAGCCCCAAATCGATCATACTTGATTCGCCCCGTTTGATAGTTGGCAAAGAAATGCTTCCAGAATAAAGACTTTTGGATTCATCCCACGCATGAATATTCTCTACAGACCAGTGCAGTTGGCACTTGCTTAGATCAGAATAGAGGTATTGATTGCTCACTTGGATTTTGCCTTCAAACCCCTTCGTTGGATCAAAATCCGCGATTTGGATAGGTGACCATACTTCCTTAATCGTGTAAAAACTCGCCTCCTTTTCTCGATAAGGGCCTAAAATACCATCTGGAGCATGATTTCCATCGGAATCAAGAATACCTCCCTTATCATCGCGCTTCACTGCTTCGTCTGAAAACACCCAGAGAAATGCTCCTGCAAAAAGTGGGTTTTTGCTATATTTTTTCCAGAAGTCATCCAGGCCTGCACCAAGCCCTCCGTCGTACAATCCATGCAGTATTTCGGTGGGCATAAAGATGTCACCCCCTTTATCCAGTCTCCCTTCCGGGGAATCATAGGTTGGATAATGCTTAGTGTCCAAACCATTTCTAGTCAGCCAAGGATACACAATTGGCCGATGTTGGATATCGAATTGATGGAAATAAGGCTCATTTTCGAAGTTCCAGCCACCTTCATTCCCATGATCCCAAGCAATTACTGAAGGATGATTGGCGTCTTTCAGCACCGCTTCTTGTATCAACTTTGGTCCCACAACTGTATCGTAGCCATCTTGCCAGCCAGTTACTTCATCCAATACAAAAAGCCCAAGGGAATCTGCCAATTCCAAAAAACGCTCGTCAGGATTATAATGTGACATGCGCACGGCATTCATATTCATTTCTTTCATCAGCAGGATATCCTCCAGATGATTTGCTTCACTTAGCGCTCTACCTGTCGTCGGATAGAAAGAATGCCGATTGACGCCCTTGAGAACAACCTTGACATCATTCACATAAATTCCATTTTGGGTACGAAGCTCCACCGTTCGAAAACCTATTTTCTCTGTTTTTTGATAAAGTATTTTCTTGTTTCGGCGGAGTGAAAAATGAGCATTGTATAAGACAGGTGTCTCCGGATTCCAGGATTTGCCTTCAGAAAAAACATGATGTAGCCATACAGAATCAGAGTCCACCACTTGAGCAAACTCACCTAGAACTTGTCCTGTCTTTTGCTCTATTAATTGCACCTGAATTTCAGCTGATCGAGGAATATCATTCAGGGTGACCAGAGCTTCAAAACTCCCATCTGCCTTGGCATTTACAGCAATCCTTGTGAAATGATTTTTGGGCAAAATCTCCAAAAAAACAGGTCTGAATATTCCTCCAAAAATCCAAAAATCAGCTTCTCTTTCTGCTTTGTTAACCGACTCATTTGAAGATCGTTTGCTGACTTTTACTTCAAGTAAATTTTTAGATCCAAAATCTAAAAAATCTGAGATATCATAAGAGAATCTATAGAAGCCACCTTGGTGTAATGGTCCGACAATTTCTCCATTTACTTTCACCTCTGTATCAGTCATAGCTCCATCAAAAACCAAGTTGATAACTTGCTTTTTCCAAGCAGAAGGAGCATCAAATTCGAGTTGGTAATAGCCTATTTCTTCGGCCACTTTTTGATTAGGGTTTTTGTGATCATGGCCATAGTTAAAAGACCCGAAACCCTGCATTTCCCAGTTTGAAGGAACTAGAATTTTGGTCCATAGACCCTTCTTTCTGCCATCAGAAACCTTGAAGTCCCAGTAAACTTGAGAAGCTGCATCTTTGCCGCTGAGATAAACTCGCTGATACTCAGTGTTGGACTGAGCTAGGGTACTTTGAAAAATAAAAAATGTAAAAGCAAATTGGCTGAAAAGCCAAATTCTGAAAATTCTCATAAAGTGATTATACAGGTGTAAACTTTAAAATTAGATGAATCTGCTTGCTAAAAAAATGAAAATATTTGCTAAAAATTGACTTTTGAAAGTCCCTATTCCTAAGCGAGGTTATAAATTAAATTAGTCATTCTCAATACCTAAATAATTAGCAGGTGGCATATTTTGTGTTTTTATATATCTTAGAATTCAAACAATTTTTATATCATGACTACCATAGACCCTAATATCTTAGCCAAGGCAGACTATTGGCTTAGTGGCAATATCGATGAAGATTCGAAAGCCCAAATCCGCACCCTTATTGATCAAAATCCTTCTGAGTTAACAGATTCATTTTACCAGGATCTGGAATTTGGTACAGGTGGCCTTAGAGGTCTGATGGGTGTAGGAACCAATAGAATGAATGTATATACAGTCGGAATGGCTACTCAGGGGCTTGCAAATTACCTCATTAAATGTTTTCCCGGTGAAACAATCCGTGTAGCAATCACGCACGATTGTAGGATCAATAACACCTTATTTGCCACGACCACAGCTAATGTCTTGACTGCGAACGGGATTCATGTGTTGTACTTCAAAGAAATGCGCCCTACTCCTATGCTTTCCTTCGCTGTGAGGCATTACGATTGCAAAAGCGGCGTGATGATCACTGCTTCGCACAATCCAAAAGAATATAATGGCTACAAAGCGTATTGGGATGATGGTGCGCAGGTAGTAGCTCCACACGACAAAAACATCATAGATGAGGTGAAAAAGATTACGTCCTTCGATGATGTGAATTGGGATAAAAATGATGCGCTATTTCAATACATTGAAGACGACTTCGACGAAATTTACATGGAACTTGTCAAAGGCCTGAGCTTGGCTCCAGACGCTATCAAGGCTCATAAAGATATGCCGATCGTATTTTCTCCTATACATGGAGCTTCTGGCAAAATGGTTCCTGCTGCGCTCAAGGCTTTTGGTTTTGAGAATGTGAATATTGTAAAGGAACAGGCTGAGCCAGATGGTAATTTCCCTACAGTTATATATCCCAATCCAGAGGAAGCTGAGGCCTTGACGCTGTCGCTGAAGCTCGGAAAAGAAGTTAGTGCCGAATTAGTCTTGGCCTGTGATCCAGATGGGGATCGCTATGCGGCTGCTGTACCCAATGCTTCTGGGGAATTTGAATTGTTGAACGGTAATCAAACGGGTACTTTACTTACCTATTACCTGTTAAGTCAATGGAAAAAAGCTGGTAAACTGGATGGCAATCAGTTTATGGTCAATACGATAGTGACCACGGAATTAATTGATAAAATCTGTGAAGGATTTGATGTGAAATGCTTTTCCGTATTAACTGGATTTAAAAATATCGCCGCGATCATCAAAGAACTCGAAGGCAAGAAAACCTTTATCGGCGGCGGGGAAGAATCTTATGGATACTTAATAGGTGACTTTGTCCGTGACAAAGACGGCGTAAGTGCCTGTGCTATGGTGGCAGAAGCTATCGCATATTACAAAACACAGGGCAAGACAGTTTTTGATGTGCTTGCGGAGATATACAATCAGTTCGGATTCTATAAGGAATCGCTCATATCTGTCACCAAAAAAGGCAAAGATGGCGCTGAACAAATTCAAGCTCTGATGACTGATTTCCGTCATCATCCACCTGCAGAGATGAATGGTATTCAAGTAGTAAAGATCGTGGATGTAAAGGAAAGTACTGTCAAAGATGTGAAATCCGGCAAATCTGAAAAACTCGATATGGATAAGTCCAATGTGATGCAGTTTTATCTAGCAGATGGAAGTAAAATATCTGCCAGACCTTCTGGAACAGAGCCAAAAATCAAATATTACTTCTCGGTAAATGTACCGCTAGCAAGTACAACTGACTATAGAAAGGTAGAGGGCGAATTAGTAGAAAGATTGGAAGGATTGAAGAATTATTTCAGCTAAAAGTCAAATTATCAGATAATGAAAGCACTGAGCAATCAGTGCTTTTCTTTTTGATTTCTGAGAATCTGGGTATATCCAAAAACCATGATTTGTTGGGATGTTTATACGAAAGCTGTAACAAACTAATTATTAACTATATCTTGTATTATAGTAAAATCGAAACATCCAATCGGCCATGAAATATCCCAAATTGATTTTCCTTTTTTTATGCGTTTCATTATTTCAGAATTGTAACCAAAAGAATGATGAAGAAGTAACAAAGTCGATACATACAATTAAAATCAATAAGGATTTTTTGCTTAGTGAAGTAAATGAATTAAAGTTTAAAGCAATAGATACGATAGATTTAGAAGGTCCAGGAAATCCCCCACTTACCGCAATCCAAGATGTTGCTTTAGGTAAGGAATTTATTTTTCTATTGGATAGAAAACATGGCTTATTAAAATTTGATTACGAAGGAAACTATATTCAGGCTATTGGCAATAAAGGAGATGGCCCTGATGAATATAGTATCCCCACAGCAATTTATCTGAATGATAAAGAGAACATAGCTCTGATATCAGATTGGGAAAAAATGGTAGTGAATTCCTATGATGTAGAAGGTAGCTTTATTGCTTCAAGTAAAAAATTACCAGGACGCCCAATTTCTTTCTATATGGAAAATGATAAGGTATTAGTAATTCAAGAAGGTATTGAATCTTATGGAGAGGGTGCTCAAACTGTATTGGTAAGCTCCATAGAGCCTACTACCCTGGAATTCAAATCACAGGAAACCCCATTGTATAGCTTTACTTCACGATTCTACAGGATCCACAGTTTCCTCAGACCATTTGGCCAACTAAACAATATAAGTCTCTTTTACTTTCCTCGGGTTCGGTTCGAAGGGTTGACTGATCAGAAGGATACCATTTACCGAGTGGATGAAGATCACTTGGTTCCTGAATATCAACTTGACTTCAGAGATTTTGGAAAGACAGATACATTACGAATTGAGTCTGCAGAAATTAATGATGGTTATGCGAGCATACTCTTAGCTTACAAAAAAGATTCGTATCATTTAATACTTGATTTAGAAAGCAGAACCCTGAAATTCAGAATGAAACTTCCTTCGGAAAGTTACTCGTATGAAGTATTTCCAAAACATTTTAATACGGATGTCTACTACGCTTTCATCAGAGATATGGATAGCGATGAAGAGAAAAACCCTAAAATAGTAGTGTATGCTTTAACAAAAGAAGAGAGCATGCTCATGAAAGCAAGTGGGGAATAGTTGATTCATTGATCAACAATCACTTTTTCTCCCACAAGACATCTGCAAAATATCCTTCTGAATCCATGAAGTTTTCCTTCACTTCGAAACCGCCCATAGAGGCAAGATAGCTAATTTCCGACAAGCTATACTTTTTAGATATCTCAGTGAAAATAGACTCAAAAGCCTCAAAATTAAACGTTTGGTTCAAGGCACCGATCGTAACGTCCTGTGTTTTTTGAGAAACTAGATAGCTACGACACTCTCCGCTTACAGGGTCATAAGTAGGCCAGTGCACAAATGAATCTCGGTCAAAATTAGCATCCAATTCTCTATTGATTCTATCAAGCAGATTCATATTAAACTCACGAGTAATTCCCTGCTTATCATGATAAGCATTTAGAATGATCTGAGGGTTCTTTTTTAGGTCAAAACCCAACAGAACCAGATCTTCTCTTTTGGTCCCTACCCGCAAGTGATCCACGATGTTCTTTGCCTCTTCTACCCCAAAATTCCCAAGATTAGCACCCAAAAATAAGATCAAATTAGGCTTTCCATCCTCCCAAACTTGCTTTTTGAGCGAATCTCTATACGAATCCTGAATAGGGTTAACTGATAATTCTGGAAGTTCCATTTCCAGACTTTCTTCTAGCTCCTCCAACACTGAGCCTGAGAAATCAATGGGATAGTACGTAAACTCCACCTTCTTTTCAGTCAGATATTTCAGCAGAATTTTGGTTTTCATCCCATCACCGGCTCCCAATTCTACCAAATTAAATGGCTTGTCTAGCAAAAGTATTTTCGCTAAAATTTGTGCGTGTTGCCCTGCTAATATTTCATATTCTTTGCGTGTGAGATAATATTCCGGTGAAGCCATAATCTGCTGAAACAGCTTATCTCCTTTGGCATCATAAAAATACTTGGAAGGTAAAGTTTTCGGAATCGAATTAAGACCAAGCATGACATCTTGGGCAAAAGTCCCGAAATCGGTGTTCTTTGCGTTCATAATTAAAGTGATTTGGCAAGGCGAATGCCCATAAACTGCCATCTGAATTTTGGATGAAAAAAGTTTCTATACGTAGGTCTTGAATGCCCAGAAGAAGTAGCAACTGAAGCCCCGCGCAGCACCATTTGATTGATCATGAATTTCCCATTGTATTCCCCTATTGCTCCAGGGGCTACTGTAAAGCCTGGATACGCCAAATAGGCGGAGTTAGTCCACTCCCATCTTTTGCCCCATTCAAAATGATTTTGGGCTACTTCCCACTCAAATTCTGTTGGTAGTCGCAGCCCTTTCCAACTGGCAAAAGCTGATGCTTCATAGAAACTCACATGAGCAACAGCTGCGTCTTTATCAATTGCTTGCAAACCATCCAATGTATAATAGCACCAAGTTCGGTCTTTCTTTTCCCAATAAAGTGGTGCCTTTACTTCCAACTCCTTGGTCCACGCCCATCCCTCATCATGCCAATATGCAGGTTCATCATACCCACCAGCTTCCATAAACTCCAAGTATTCCTGATTAGTCACCAAAGCTGAGTCAATTGCGAAATCATTGATGTAAACCTTGTGAGAGTTAAGCTCATTATCATAGCAAAAGCCATCGTCCTTATGACCTATTTCGTAAATCCCTGAATCAACAGCAATCCATTTTGACTTTGGTTCAGGTGAGTATTCCTTAATATCCATCACACTCGGATTCAGTGGATTAAACCAAAGGCTGAACTTCAAATCCGTGATTAATAATTCCTGGTGCTGCTGCTCGTGATTCATACCTAAAATCACTAACTCGCTAATCTCAGGATTGTTCTTTTCAATCAACTTTTGCATCGCTCCATCCACATAGGCACGATAGGTTTTCACCTCATCCACTGACGGACGAGACATCAGCCCACGCAGATTTCTAGCCGTCCTTGCTCCCAGCGTGTTATAATAAGAGTTGAAAAGGAAGTTAAACTGGGGATGCTTGACCACATAGTTGGGGTCGTTTGGCACCAGGATAAATTGCTCAAAGAACCAAGTAGTATGTGCCAGGTGCCATTTTGGAGGGCTCACTTCTTCTGAGGCTTGCAGGCTAAAATCCTCAGTAATCAAATTTTCGCAAAGGTGAAGGGAGTGATTTCTTACACTCTGAAAAGCTTCTGATAAATTCATAAATGTCTCAAAGATAAGCTACAAGATAAGTGTTATAACTATTATTCCTTGCCAATATGCACCAGTGCATCTCCGGTATTAATCACAGGCATATTGTTCATACCTATAATATGGCCGTTTGTTGGTGACTTTACTGGGATTTTAATCTGGCCATAAGGATCCGAAATCCGTGCCAAAATCTGACCCTTTTTAACTGATTCACCTACTTTCACACTGGAGTTGAAAATACCAGAAGCCTTTGCTCTCACCCAATTGCTCTCTTTTAGAAAAATGCTTGCTTGAGGAGCAGGAGCATCAGCAAGCATGCCCAGGCTAGCCAAGAGTCTCTTAGTTCCATTTACCCCTTCCTCTATTCCGTATTCATCCAAGCGCATGGATTCCCCACCTTCAAACACCAAAATGTGTTTTCTGGCTTTATAGGCCTCTTTTCTAAAAGACTTTTCTATATACTTAGAGTTGACCACAAAGTGCGTCCCAAAGGCCTTAGCCAATTCCACGGCCACCTTATCCTTATAGTCCACCCGGACTTGGGGAAAATTGGTAAGCATACGGCCGCCGGTATGGAAGTCTATTCCGTAATCTATCTGCGGGATGATTTCATTACTTAGAATAAATGCAATGCTAGCTGCTAAAGATCCCTTTTTACTGCCGGGAAAACTCCTATTCAAATCTCTCCCATCCGGAAAGGTTCGGCTGTTGGAAAGAAAGCCGTAAATATTCACGAGTGGAATGAAAATCAGGGTGCCTTTGAGTAGCTCAAGTCCTTCATCTATTTCCTCTAAAAGTCTCTTCGCCGTCACCACTCCATTGATTTCATCGCCATGTACTCCGCCACTGATCAACACTACCGGGCCATCTTCTCTGGAGGAGCGAATAAAAATAGGAAGATCAATTAAGGTGTGAGTGGGAAGTTTGGCAATGGCTATTTCTATATTCATCGATTGGCCGGATCTGATCCGTATGCCATTTATGGCCAATTCTTTCATGTGTTTATAATTTGTTTTTTAAAGGTCATAACCTGTCCCGTGACGAAGGAAACGGGATAGCCCGCCCCGTCCGCCGCGGCGGATCGGGAGAATCTCGCATAGTTGATAATCATCCCAATGGGTGACGCTTGCTCAATACTCGATTTCATGCAATAAACTTCAATTTGGGTGATTTCATTTCTTATTGGGACAAAAACATGCTTATTTCGCAAGGCACTCACTTATTTATGAATATACTAGAAAACATCTCTCTTAAGGCATTTAATACCTTCGGAATTGACAAAACCGCACGGTTTTTTGTGGTTATCAAAACCATAGATGAGCTCAAGAAAGCATTGCAATGGGCTAAATCACAGAAAGTCACACCATTGATTCTAGGAGGAGGAAGTAATATCCTACTGACTCAAAACCAAGATACTTTGGTAATCAAAATTGAAATTGGGGGTGTCAAAGCAGTTCTAGAGGATCAGGAATTTTACTGGATAGAAGCAGGAGCAGGAGTAAACTGGCACCAATTTGTACTGACTGCTATCAAAAATAACTGGGCTGGAGTAGAGAACTTATCCTTGATTCCCGGTACTGTAGGCGCTGCGCCCATGCAGAATATCGGTGCCTATGGAGTGGAAATCAAAGATGTGTTTTCCCATCTTAAAGCTCTGAATACAGAGACCTTAGCGATAGAAGAATTCAATGCTGGGCAATGTCAGTTCGGCTATAGAGAAAGCATTTTCAAGCATGAATTAAAGGAGAAATATGTGATTTGTTTGGTGATTTTTAGATTAAGAAAAGTACCTGAATTTCATGTAGAATATGGTGCAATCCAAGAGACTTTGGCGGCATCCGGAATCAAGAAGTTAAGCCTGAAAGCAATTTCGGAAGCGGTCATTCAAATCCGTCAATCCAAGCTCCCAGATCCAAAAGTGATCGGAAACTCAGGGTCATTTTTCAAAAACCCAACTATCTCCACCGAACATTTTCATACATTAAAAAACAAGTATCCATTTATCCCAGGCTATCCAAATGCCGAGGGAGTGAAAGTCCCTGCTGCTTGGCTTATCGAACAATGTGGCTGGAAAGGTCAGCGATTTGGAGAAATTGGCGTACATGCCAAACAGCCTTTGGTTCTCGTTAATTATGGGGATGGTGATGGAAATGACATTAAAAACCTAGCTGCAAAAATTCAGAAATCCGTTTTGGATAAGTTTGAAATAAGCATACAGCCCGAGGTGAATTTTCTTTAAACCAATTGGTCGTTGACCTCTAGTGTTTTTTCATACTTGTCCACCCGCACGCCGAACTTCCTTAGGAAATCTACTCCTTCGTCACTACCAATTCCTTTGTATTCTGCATAAGAAAAGAGGTAAATCACTCTTGAAATCCCCATGGAGAAAATGATTCTGGAACAGGCAAGACAAGGAGATAGTGTTACAAAAAGTGTAGATCCCTCCACCGCAGTATTGTTCTTAACCGCATAAAGAATGGCATTTTGCTCAGCATGCAGGGCTAAAGAGCAACTCCCCTTACTGTCCCTGGCACAACCATGGTCTGGAAATTCCACATCACAGTTATGCGTTCCTGCCGGCGGGCCATTATAACCTATGGAAATAATACGTGTGTCTTTGGTGAGAACCGCTCCCACGTGCTTCTTGATACAATGGGATCGCTTGGCCAAATTAACCGCCAATTCCATAAAAATATCATCAAAATCAGGTCTAATCATTTTTTGTGCTTTCGGCAAAAGTAGTACTTGCAACGGAAGGCTAACAAAAATAGTGGAATAATAGCGGCAAATTTTTCTTTAAAGGTCAATTTCTAACCTTCTATTTCATTCCTCGTTTTGAAAAGAAAAGCATAAAACAATGAATAGGATTCGCTTAAGCCATATTTTCTATATCACCCTGCTGATACTTGGACTCAGCTCTTGCAGTGCTATTGAAATTTTCAAAGAAAATACCGAAGTCCCTATCCGCAAGCCATATAAGTCCTTCGTCATCATAAATCAAGAAGTCGGGATGCGAAGTTTCTCCTCTCAATTGATCGATGAACTAGTGCAAGTACACCTGCAAGAAGCTCTAGAAGCACAAGGATTGGTTTATGATAAAATGGAACCTGAATTGGTGATTCGTTATACTTCAAACGAAGACCCCCGAAAAAGAGAAACCACTCAGCATTACAATCCATACCCTTACTGGGGATACCGGGTTTGGGATCCGTGGATGTATAATCCATACTACAATAACCGCAACAACAATTCAAGCACGACCAACTATGAGTTAGTCCAGGTAATTGTTGACTTTATTGACCAGAAGGAGGACAAATTACTAATGACTTTGACAGGGGTAACTGAAGTAGGCAGTCCAAAGACCAAAAGCAAAAAAGTACTAAAAACTACAGACAAAATCATTGGCTATTTCCTCAATGAAGTAAATAATATCCTATGAACATCCACAAAAGTTTTTTTTCTAGGCGTGGATTGTGAAGACCTTGCTAGCCTAAAATCCTAATTTTATTCAATTGCCCGAGATATTAGGGTTCTTACTCAAGAAAAATGAATTCTTTTCAGTCTTATTTGGCAAAATATTTGTAAAATATCAATTACCCGTTACTTTTGTAGTAGGTATAATGTATTTCAGCCACATATTTCTGCACTTTAATGCTAACAATTGTCTTAATAGATGACGATCCGATCAGTACTTTTGTCACTGAAAAACTCATTTCCAGGAATGTGAAGGAGCCTTGTCAATTTTATAAGTATCAGAGTGCGAGAGCTGCACTGCTGGAAATTTATTCCATTAAACCCAATTACTTGTTTCTAGATCTCAACATGCCAGAAATGACGGGCTGGGATTTCTTGGATTGCTTTAACACTGATAAAAATGAGGCTCAAATCTACATCCTGAGTAGTTCTGTAGATGAAAGAGACATTCACAAAGCAAGCGGATATAGTGTAGTCAAAGACTACCTGTCTAAACCACTCATAAAAAAGTACATCAAATCAATTTTTAATTGACCCGACTCATGGGTCATTTTTTTTGCTAACGAATCCAAACAAAAATTAATTGAACCCCTTAAAAGCGATTCTAAGAGCGATTCATAACTATCCTTACTGACTTTATTTTACATTTCACATGCCATCCTCGAAATCAGACCTTTTGATCCAAAATGCATAGGTAAACTATTTAAATAGAATACACCAAAAAAGTTGAAAATATATATATCAACAGTATACTGCGAAATGATTTTTTACTTTAATTCGTACCGTTCAACTATTAAAAAAACCCCTATCTAAACTACTATGGAGGATTTTGACGACGATTTCGAAGATGACGACAACTTCAATGATGAGGAAGATTTCGGCAATGATTTTGAAGATGAATATGATCTCGACGAAGAAAATGAATTCGTAGATGATAATATCATGGATTTCGAAGACGATGATGAAGAGGAAGACGAAGATTTCGATGATGACCAGTTTGATTAACTAGATTTCTTTGGTTAATTGGAGTTAAGAATTTATCTTCGGGCAATCTTTAGAAATTCAATAAATTGATCATGATACTACTTGATGTTTTTACCTCTCCACTTGCTGGAGGAGCCCAAACCTTCCTAGTGATTGTATGTGTATTAATCGGTCTTGGAGCCGGAATAACTGCGATCGATACACGAAGCACTTTCACTAAGAAGAAAAAAGCTGATCATTAATCACTTATATCTTACTTAAAAGGAGGCTAACACCTCCTTTTTTTATGTCTTATAAAATGTCAAAAACACAGAATTTCCAAAATCACGCAAAGTATTACCCCTTCCATCATTTTTTCATTTTAACCTTGGTGCTATTTTTCTTGGGATGGACAGTCGCAAGGATTGATTTCAGTTCTTCCCAGGCTATGTCTAATAGCATGTATTTTCTATTACTCGGATTTATTGTCGTATTGATCTCCTATCTCCCTCGAATCTATGCGCTCAAAAATCAGAATAGAATAATAAGGATAGAAATGAGGCAACGCTTTTCCTATCTTACTGGTACTTCTTTTCACGAAAAGGAGAGCCAACTTACTTCAGCTCAATTGATTGCATTGAGGTTTGCGGGAGACGATGAGATCTTAGCCCTAATGGATCAGGCGATCAATGAAAATATAGCTCCAAAAGAAATCAAAAGAAGTATCAAGAACTGGAAGGCCGATTACCACAGAGTCTAATTCAACAGTCCAGAGAAAATTCCAGCTTAAGCAGATTTTCAAGGTTTTGTCTGGACTTTTCTTTAAAATCTGAATTTGCGAAATCAAGATCAGGCAAAGTTAAAATTTCATCGAATTGCTCAACGTCACTTTCGCTTCCTGAAGTGATTAACATTATTTTTTTAGATAAAGTATGGGTCAATTGCATCAACTCATAACAGGCCTTTCCTTCAATGGATTGCTTGTCGTACCTGCCTTCTCCAGTTATTACCCAGTCAGCCCATTTTACCTTATCAGCTAGCTCTACTTGGCCGAAAAAGTAGTTTGATCCAAATTTGATTTCTGTTTCAAAAAAAGCTGATAGCCCCAAAGCAATTCCTCCTGCGGCTCCAAAGCCGGTTTGATCCTCAAAGGTTATTTTTTGCTTTCGAAATATCTGGCCGATTATGGCTTTACAAACAGACTCATAATTATCAAAATCACTCGGGTTGATGCCCTTTTGTGGTCCAAATATCGGAATTGCTCCCTTATCGCCCAAAAAAGTGTTTTTCACATCACAGAGGCATGTAAACCTAACTTTTGGAATTCGTGGGGATTTCTGAATATGTCTGATTTTGGACAGGAAATTAGGGATAAACTGGGTTAACTCTCTTCCATTTTCATCCAAAAAATCTATACCTAAAGCGCCCAGTATACCAATTCCAAGATCTACTGTAGCGCTTCCACCTAGACCTACTACTATTTCTTCAGCTCCTAGCGCTATAGCATCGCATATCAATAGACCTGTGCCAAAGCTAGAGGCGACAAATGGATTCATTACCTCATTTCCTAATAAGGCAATCCCCGAAGCGGCTGAGACGTCTATATAGGCTTTTTTAGCCTGCATATCCCAGCCATAGGCACAAGCAATAGGTCTTCCATAAGGATCAAGAGACCAGATTTGTTTTTTCTCCAAGCCTAACATCTCAGTCAGCAATTCACAAGTCCCATCGCCACCGTCTGCTATGGGCAGCAGCTCAGTCTTGCAGTCAGGGTATCTTCTTTTTATAAAACTTCGAATAATTTCTCCTGCTTCACGAGCGCTCATCGTGCCTTTGAAAGCATTGGGGGAAATCAGGATATTCATATCAATTAGACATTTTTCATTCTTTGAAAATAATCTTTCATAGCAACACGTACTTTAGGAGCTAAGTAGAAAGTGGATATCATCGTAGGAACTGCCATTATCGCATACATTCCATCCACCAAACTTATGACAACATCAAGTGATACTACAGCACCAGCTACAATGGTGATCAAATAGAAATAGTTGTAGTAATCTGCTCTTTTGGCTCCAAATAAGTACCCAAAGCACTTATGACCATAGTATGAATAGGTGAACATCGTGGACAATGCAAAAACCAGTACTGCGATCATCAATAGATATCTACCATAAAAAGGAAGAGCCATATCAAATGCAGCAAGCGTAAGTCTCACCCCATCCTTTTCAGTTGATTCCCACACGCCAGTCAGCATGATCACCAGGGCTGTGAGTGTACAGACTACTATAGTGTCAATAAATGGCCCCAGCATCGCTATTAGGCCTTCCCGAATAGGCTCATTATTTTTGGACGCTCCATGAACCATCGGGGCAGTCCCTATTCCTGCTTCATTAGAAAATGCTGCCCTCCTCGCCCCTACGATAATCACAGCTCCTACTGCGCCTCCTGCCACAGCTTCACCAGTGAATGCATCTGTAACAATTTTCAATAACATATCGGGTACATCTCCGATGTATTTGTACACGATAATGATGACCGTAACAAAATAAAGTCCTACCATGAAAGGGACCATTTTTGACGCTACTGCTGCAATTCTCCTAATTCCTCCGAGAATAACGATAGCCACAAGTACCATCATGGTGATCCCTATTATCCATCTTGTCTTATCTCCCTCATCTAATCCGGCTGGTTCTAAAATTACAGTCCTAAGTACAGCGGTTAATTGATTTGCTTGGAAAATCGCCAGCAAACCTAGAATACCTGCTCCACAAAAAATAACAGAAAGGAATTTCCATTTCTTGCCCATGCCCTCCTCGATGACATACATCGGACCACCTTGAATCTGACCTTCGGAATCTTTTCCTCTATACATGATGGCAAGGCTACAGGTATAAAATTTGGTAGCCATTCCAACAAAGGCCGAAACCCACATCCAGAAAATAGCCCCTGGCCCCCCCATGTTAATAGCAATTGCAACTCCACTAATATTCCCAAGGCCGACAGTAGCCGCAATTGCGGCTGATAAGGCCTGAAATGAGGTGATCTGCCCAGGAGCAAAGCTATCGTCATACTTCCCTCTCAGTAGTCCTATTGCATGCCCTATCTTACGAAATGGGACAAAGCCAGAATGCACCAACAATACCATTCCTCCTCCCATTAAAATGACAAGCATTGGGGTTCCCCAGATCCAGTTAGCAAAGGAAATAATGTATTCGCCCATTAATATTTTCGAGTTAAGGCAATCAAATTACGTGATTGTATGATTTTAAACCCGGATCATGTATTAGGTTTCGTAATGAGGCATGTAATTGCAAGAAAATCAGGCTGTTTGGAGACTGAGGCATAGCACCGCTATGGTGAAGTCGAAAACAGTAACTTAGTGGCTGATTTTGAAGGAATTAAAGACCGCAATAGAATTGCTAATGCATAATGCGCGTTATATTAACAACCATATTAGGTTCATTTTAATGAATTTCAAAGAATATCATTTCCTAAGCAGCAAAAAACCCGGTGGATACCGGGTCTACTAATTCTTCTGTATTGTTTACCAATTTACCTTTGGAGATCTATAGAATCCTATTCCATTGATATCCCATCGTTTACCTTGCTGAGCAATTCTCTTTTGGAAATCCTCCCAATTTCGCCTCTCATTGGATGACCAAGCTACTTCAGCAAGTGCTGCTAATCGAGGGAAAGCCATGTACTCAATATCTGCACGATTAGTAATTGTTTCAGTCCATAGAGGTGCTTCAACTCCCAAAATATCTGATTTGTTAATTCCGTCTGCATAGGTTGCCGGATCCCAATTATAAGAGTCATCCAGTTCTATATAAGCCGCCCAATGAAGGCCAAGTCTAGAAGTAGAGTCATATTGCATGTCGAGATAGGCACGTTTAGCTGGTGACATAAGGATTTGATTGCCTTGTTCTGTAGCTAGCTTTGCATTTTCTTCCAATGCCCAAAATTGAGCAACTGTACCAGGTAATAAATTAGCAGTTGCTATTTCATCCCAACCAATGCTCTTTTTACCATACTTGGCGACAATTTCCTGAACTCGTTCTACAAAATAGATGTAATCATCTTTTTCTGTGACATGGGACTCATCCCCTCCAATGTGGATATATGGGCCAGGTGTAAGGTCAACCAGCTCTCTTATCACATCTTCTACGAAAGTATAAGTAATTTCCTTGTTGGTAGCGAATGTGCTAAAGCCGACTTCTATTCCAGTGTAAATCTCTGCTGGCTCAGGTGTCCCGTCAAGAATGTCAAAATCAATTTTACCTTCCCTCATGGTAGCAAAGTCACCATCCGGCAAATTCACACCTGGATTCAATTCCGCGTATGCGGCCAGAGCGGCGTTTGTGTGACCTGGCATATCTATTTCAGGCACTACGGTTATAAATCTATCAGCAGCGTATTGAACAATCTCAGTATAATCTGCTTGGGTAAAAAAACCACCTTCAGTTCCTCCTACTTCAGTTTTTCCACCTATTTCAGTCAATTTGGGCCAAGATTTAATTTCAATTCTCCAACCCTGATCATCTGATAAGTGCAAGTGTAAATAGTTGAATTTCAAACTTCCCATCTGATCGATGTAGTGTTTCACATCCTCTAAACTGATGAAATGTCTCGCCACATCCAGCATGGCTCCTCGATAAGCAAACTCCGGCTCATCTTCTATCTTACCATTCCCAATTATCCAATCCCTATCTACTTTAGTAGTATTTTCAATTTCCACAGGTAATGTCTTGATCAGTGTCTGTGTACCATAGTATAGACCTGCTTCAGAAGTTGATGAAATTTTCACTTGATCACTTGTGATTTCAATACTATATTTTTCAGAAGAAAGGCCAGCAGTCAATTCCAAAACCAAATCTCCACTGTCGTTGGATACCGGTATTTCAAACCCTGTAGCTGGTCGTAATTTATCCGCTAGGAAACCGGCAACTCTTGATAAATCTTCACTATTCCCACTCAATTTAATGGAAGAACTTGAGGTCAATTCATAAACTCCAGATTGGGATGAAATAGAGCTTGGTATTGGGATAATTCCAGCATCCTCCAGCTTGGCTGAATTTGGTACTTGGCAAGAACTAATAGAAAATATGGCAAGTGTTGCCAATGTCCATAAGATATGTTTCATAAAATAAAGGTTTGAGTAAACTTAATCTATTTTTTCTAATAAGACCTTTTGTACTAATTGATTTTATAGAAAAACAAGTAAACTCGCTTTTAGTGAAAATAAAGAGGGGATTACCGCAAGAATTTATATGAATGGGCTCCATATTGTGACTTGTTTTTGATAATTTCAGATTCAACATAGGCAGAAGTTCACTGAGTCTGAAGATAGGCTGATTCAATAAACTGCTAAAAATTACCACTAAGCCTCTTTAACATATCTATTAATCAAATGAAAAGTAATAACTCAGGTTCTGGGAGTTCCCGGAGAAAATTTCTTAAAGGCTCAGCATTAGCTGCAGCAGGATTTTACATTGTACCAAGAAATGTCTTAGGTGGACCAGGCTTTATAGCTCCAAGTGATAAACTTAGGGTGGCAAGTATTGGCGTCGGAGGAATGGGGGGAAGTGACGTGCGCGGTCTGACACGAACAGAAAAAGTCGATTTTATTGCCTTGTGCGATGTGGACGATACTCGGGCCAAAGCGAGTAGAGAATTGCACCCGAAAGCTAAATATTACACGGATTACAGAGAGATGCTGGATGAGGAGGGAAAGAACATTGATGCAGTCACTGTCTCAACTCCCGATCACACCCATGCTGTAGCTGCGATGGCTGCAATGAAGATGGGTAAGCATGTCTATGTGCAGAAGCCTCTTGCCCACGATATCTATGAGGCAAGAATGCTGACGGAAGCAGCAGAAAAATATAAAGTGGTCACCCAAATGGGTAACCAAGGTTCTTCGGGTGATGGCGTTCGTAAAATGGTAGAATGGTATGAAGCTGGGCTAATTGGTGAGGCTACCAAAGTCTATTCCTGGACTGATCGACCAGTCTGGCCTCAAGGAATCCAGTGGCCAATTGAGCCTGTGACTCCACCTGCTGATTTGGACTGGAATCTATGGTTAGGTACTGCTCCCTATAAAGACTATGTAGGCAACCTTGTACCATTTAATTGGAGAGGTTGGTGGGATTATGGCACTGGAGCGCTTGGCGATATGGCATGTCACATCATGGAGCCTCCCTTCCGAGTTCTTGGCCTTGGTTATCCAAAATCTGCCGAATGCTCGGTAGGATCTGTGTATGTAGGAGAGTTCCAAAGAGGCTATTTCCCTGAAAGTTGCCCTCCCTCCTCTCATATTACATTGCGATTTGATAGACCGGGTAAAGAAGATCTTGAATTCCACTGGATGGATGGTGGGATTCAGCCAAATAGACCAGAGGAATTGGCACCAAATGAGCAAATGGGTGACGGTGGAAACGGGGTCATCATCGAGGGAACCAAGGGTAAAATGATGTGCTCTACTTATGGCATCAACCCTCAACTACTTCCAACTTCAAAAACCAAAGACATCAATGTACCGGAGACACTATATAGAGTGCCAGGCGGAGATTCTGGTCACTATAATAACTGGGTAGAAGCTTGTATTGCAGGGCATGGTTCTGAAGCGTACAGAAATTTGAGTTCTCCTTTCTCAATCGCTGGCCCATTGACAGAATCCGTGCTGATGGGTAATCTAGCTATCAGAAGCTATGATTATCGGAATCCTAAATCTAATAATGCGAATCAGTTTGATTACCCAGGAAGAGGAATCCAACTCTTATGGGATGGACCAAATATGAAGGTCACCAATTTCGAGCCTGCCAATCAATTTGTGAAGCGGGATTATAGAGGAGACTTCTCTCTTTAACAAATAAAAAACGGCTTTGAAAAAAAAAATCAAAGCCGTTTTTTATTTATTTATTTCTCCACCTCCAGCTCTACTCTCCTGTTTTTTGACCGACCAACTTCTGTAGCATTGGAAGCAAATGGTCGCGTGCCACCCCATCCCGAGATTCTCAAGCTTTCAAATGGAACTCCTTGCTCGATTAAGAAATCTCTTACACTTCCTGCTCTTTCCAAAGACAGTGCCTTATTCAAGCCCGGATCACCAGCACTGTCGGTGTGACCATGGATTCTAAGCTTCATCTCAGGATTTTGCATAAGGAATTCGGCCAATTCCGCCAAAGACGCCTTAGTCTCCTCTCCTTCCAATTCCGCAGTTCCCCTTTTGAAACTTACATTATCCAATAGTACTATGCTACCGGATTCTGCTTTTGTCATCAGTATTACTGTCGGTTCACCAGTTTTTACTTCACTCAGCAAAACTGACCTTGGAAAATAACCTTCAGATTTCACTTTTATTTCTTTCACTTGTACACTTGCCAATTCAGACAATGTAAGTGAATCAGTTGCAGTTTTGGAAATTGTTTTCTCACCTGCTTTCCAACTGATAGTGAAAGGAACCAAAGTTTTATTTTTAGCATCTACCACAAACCAAGAAATAGGGTTTTCTACCCTTTCGGATACTTGCTCAGTCACTTTTACTTCAGGCAAACCAACTGAAGATGATGGGTAAATTGGTACAATTGATATGACTTTAGGCGCTGATGGATTTACATTCGTAGCTAAAGACTCAGGTGCTGCTGCAATGAACTCCTCAGGAATCTCCAATGGAACTACAGTTTCGAAAGTCAATAAATCTGCGAAGCCATCACTATTCTGGGTACTTGTCCACACTGCTTCCTCGTCATTGATAAAAGTGACTGAAACTTCGGATCCAGGGGAACTCACTTGTTCCCAAATTACGGGCTTACTCCAGGTATTCCAACCTTCTCCCGTTCGCTTAGCAATGAAAATATCTTTTCCTTCTGCACCTTCATGCATATTGGATGAGAAATACAATTTCCCAGATTTAGAATCATAAAAAGGACTCATCTCTTGCCCCATTGTATTGACTGCCGAACCAATATTTACAGGTTTAGTCCACTCAATCGGACCAATTTTCTCACTTACATAGATATCTTCATTTCCTTTGGAATCTTTTCCTTCTCCTGAAAGAAAAATCACTTTACCTCCAGATGCCACACGCCCGCTAACTTGGCCAGTAAGTCCATCCAATCCCTCCATAGCTACCTGACGAAGAAAATTCCAATCAGTACCAAATTTGGAGTACTGATATATTCCGAATCGCTGCCCACCGGTGTGATACACCAAAAGCGTAAGAAAATCCTCTAGTCCAAGTGAAAAATCATATCCATCTGTGCTGAGATCCGCTCGATGTACTGCTTCCAGCCATTCTCCAGAATCAGACTTTTTTGTCATCCAGATATCGCCAGGATCTGATATTCCGCCGACATTATTGGGGTGAAAAGCGCGGGTAAAAAGTAAGGCGTTATCTCCTATCCAAACAGGATTCATGTCGTCCTGAGGACTGTTTGCGCCTGAAAGTGACACCACTTTTTGAGCTTGAAGATTAATTGAAAAACAAAAAGCAAGTAGCATTAGGCCACTTGCTTTGTGAAATACGTTTTTGAATTTTATCATAATTTATTGATCCAGCACAATGGCAAATACCAAAGGTGCTACGATCGTTGCATCAGATTCGATGATAAATTTCGGAGTATTGATCCCTAATTTACCCCAAGTGATTTTCTCATTTGGTACAGCTCCAGAATACGAACCGTAGGAAGTGGTCGAATCAGAGATCTGGCAGAAATAGCCCCAAAGAGGCACATTTTCCCTTTGTAAATCCTGATGCAACATCGGCACCACACATATAGGGAAGTCTCCTGCAATTCCCCCGCCAATCTGGAAAAATCCGATAGTACTTTCATCCGTAGCTGTGTTTGTGTACCATTCTGCGAGGTACATCATGTACTCAATTCCGCTACGAACAGTGTGCACATTCTTCACATCACCCGAAATAACGTGACCTGCAAACATATTTCCCAAAGTAGAATCTTCCCATCCCGGCACTATGATTGGAATGTTCTTTTTAGCAGCTTCCAATAACCAACTATCCTTTGGATCAATTTGATATGAATCTTCCAACTTGCCTGAAAGCAGTATTTTATAGAAAAACTCATGAGGAAAAAATGCTTCGCCGGCTTGATCTGCCTTTACCCATTCTTCCAAAATCACATGCTCAATTCTTCGCATCGCTTCCATTTCTGGAATACAAGTGTCGGTCACACGATTCATGTGTCGCTCTACCAAATCCTGCTCTTGTGCTGGAGTAAGCTCGCGGTAGTTTGGAATTCTCTCATAATAATCATGTGCAACCAAATTGAACACATCCTCTTCCAAATTGGCTCCGGTACAGGTGATTATTTGGATTTTGTCCTGACGGATCATCTCCGCAAGAGAAATACCTAGCTCTGCAGTGGACATAGCGCCCGCAAGGGTGACCATCATCTTGCCACCATGATCCAAATGGCTCTTATAACCTTCAGCTGCATCGATCAAGGCAGCTGCATTGAAATGCCTGTAATTGTGCTTTAAAAATTCAGTGATTTTCATTCTATAAATTTTCGTTAGAGGGTCAAAAATACCCAAATTTTCCCCACAAAAAAACCCAGGCTTTGCTGGGTTTCAATTTTTCGAGTACGGGTTTTATCCTATTTTGCAGTGTCTGCCGGAGCAGCTGTATAGGCTTTGTTTAATCCTTCGATTACTGACTCAGTAAGGTCTAATGCATCATTTCCGTACCATACTGCTCCTCCTCTGGTGTAGCTCAATATCATAGTAAGCTCATTGTTTTCAGCATAGGTTTTAAGGTATTTCTGCACCCTATCGTAAACTTCGCTGTAAAGAGCAGCCTCATCGGCTGATAATTCTTGCATCAAATTATCACGATAAGTCATTAGGTTTTGCTCCTTTTTAGCTAACTCTTCCTGTTTGGCTCTCTGCTGGTTTACAGTCATGTTTCCGCCAGTTTGTTGGAAAGTTTGAACTTCTTGCTGAAAACCGCTAGCTCTTCCTTGAAGGTCTCCTTCAAATTTCTTGCCTTTTGCCGTTAGCTCTTCAGACTTGGACTTGAAGTAATCATACTTATTGATCACGCTATCTGTGTAAACAAAAGCAATATTCAAATCACCTTGTTTAACTTCTTTCGAAGCATTTTTTTCAGTTGTAGTAGAAGTTCCAGCCGTATCGCAGCCGTACAAAAGCATTGCAGCAAGGCTCAATGCACCGATTAGTTTTAATCCTCTTTTCACTTTGTTCATGTTATTGATTACAAGGGCGCAAATATAAAGAAAGTATTGATTTTACAAGAATTGACTTACAATCTATGGATAAATTTGACAATTTTCATTTAGAAATATAGCTCTTGAGCCAATCTATAAACTTGGGTATGTGCTTCTACAATTTGTGATGTTTTGGAAGAATAGCCCCTTCCCATATAGCACATGATGGGCGATTTGAGTGATTTAGCAAGATTTAAAACAATAGCATCACGGCTTTTTACTCCCGCTATACTCATCGCCAACCTTCCCAAGGTTATCACTTTCCAATACATCTACTCCTGATTGGTATAGTATAAAATCAGGTGTAAAATTTTCTAAAATAATTTCAAGTTGGGATTGAATAATCCCAAGATCAAATCATCTGTAGTGCTGTCTGCTATGGCACAATCCAAATCAGAGACGTCCTTGCGCATAGGGTAATTCTTCTTTCCATACATGCTGAACGTAAATACATCAGGATTTTTAGCGAAAATACGTGCAGTGCCATTGCCTTTCCTCCAGTTTCTCTGGCACGAAGAAATTCTCTGGTTCAACAATTCCTTCGTGAAGCAATTGGCCTGGTAGCAATTCATATTTCACAATAGGAAATCTATGACCTTCTGGCAACTAATAACTATATATAGGTGAAAAGGCAATTTTTAACATAAAAAAACGCTCGTGGTTAGTGAGCGCAGTCAGGGTATTCTAATTCCAATAAATTCAATCCTCAATATCTTCTTCTTCTTCTTCCGATTGAAATGCATACATGGTGTCGTCGAGCTTCAACGTGTCATCATTAAACTCCCTAACAAAGTTAGAAATTACGACCTCATCAATATGATCTATATTCAATGCAGCGTCTACACCGATTCCATAGTCATGGTGAGTATCTACATCAACGAATTCCTGCACTTTCACGCTTTCATCTTCCTCTATTTCCATAATGATCTCGGTGATGAACCAACCTATCTCTTCCTCCTCACTGGTTAATGGCTTCAAATTTCCATTTTCATCTTCTTCATAAGATATGCCATTGAAGTTCGGGAATTTCCGAGCTGCCTTATGCTCAGCAAGTTCGTACACTTCACTTGCATGATGCAATCTCAGCGTATATAGTGCAGCATCGTAAATGACTTCTTTACCTTGATACATTCCAATAAAATAGAAATTCACAAACTCCCCAGAGTTTTCTTCGTCGGGAATGATTTTAAACGGTTTTTGGAGCTTCCCTAACTCTTCCTTCAGCTCTTCAATGCGCGTAGGATCAAAACCTGGATTTGTAATTGACATGGGTCAAAATTTTAAAGAAGATAAACTTTTAAATAATTAGCAATCCAATAGTACTAAATCACATAGTAATATAACATCAAAATCTAATCGAATTTTATCAAAACCACAAAGTCTAATAAAGAAATTGCTATAAAATTGAGTAATTCTAAGGGATATGAGGTTCTGATATGGAAGTAGTAATGCGTAGTAATCTACTGAATTATAGCAATAAAGGCCAAATAGCACCTTTTTAAGGGTTAATCAACAGGCCATGTGAAGCCACAAAAGAACGGCTAAAAAAAATTAACTCAATTATTATATTTTTCAGTGCAAGAACCCCAGGATTAATTCTAATCTTACTCCTGATTATCAATCAGTTAAAAGCAAATCTATCAATCAGATTGATTCAAGTTGTTTCCAAAAAGTGAATTGATCACACTAAGTAAAATCGCGAACAAAATTGCCCACCAAAAACTATCAACCTGAAAACCAGGTATGATCCGATCTGCCAACATAATCATCAATGCATTGATGACCAGCAAAAATAGCCCAAGAGTCAGCACTGTTATAGGCAAAGTCAATATTATCAACAAGGGCTTTAGTGTAATATTGATCAGAATGATAACTGCTGCCAGTATAAATCCTGTCACAATGGTATCTATATGAATTCCCGTCAAAAAGAATTCTGCGATCAGTACCGCTATCCCTCCTAAAAGAATTTTAACTAAAAAACTAAATGATCTGTTCGTGTTTTCCATAAAAATAAAAATACAAAACCAGGTTAACAATTCTCAAAAACTGATAAATATCATCTCTTAAAATGGAATGGAACAGACTTGAAATTCGTTGGATCAATTAGGTTGCATTATATTTACAGCTTTAACATAAATCCTTAGCCGAGTGATAATTATTATCTTCTTCTTGTTGCACTGGTATTTCTCTTTGTTCTGCCAAAGCTTCTTCTTACACAGATACGCTGCCCATCAGATGTTCTCCATGAACAAGTACTGGGAAAAATTCTTCTACTTCTTTACCTGGATGTGGCAAGGCAGCTCCTATCTATCTCCTAGAGCTTATGCTATACTGCACAGAATGCATCATGCCTATAGCGATACTCCAAAGGATCCACATAGTCCGCACCATACCGAAAACTTGTTCACGATGATGTGGAAGACCAAAAACATATATAATGAATACTTTTCTTTCCGCTTAAAGCCGGAGGAAAGATTCTCCAAAGACATTCCTGATTGGAATAGGTTTGACAAATTTGCAGATACTATGCTTGTAAGAGTAAGCTGGGGATTATTGTATGTAGCTATTTATGTGCTGTGTATTTCTGTTTTTGACTTACCCGGGACACATTGGTGGATGTATTTCTTGCTTCCTATTCACTTCCTGATGGGTCCCATGCACGGTGCCATAGTTAATTGGAGTGGACATAAGTATGGCTACGCAAATTTTGACAACAACGATCACTCGAAAAATAGTCTTTTGCTTGATGTGTTGATGCTGGGTGAATTGTTTCAAAATAACCATCATAGGCTACCCAATAGACCCAATTTCGCAGTAAAATGGTACGAGTTTGACCCTACGTATCCAATCGTTAAATTGCTACACCTGACACGGATTATAAAATTAAGACCTTCATAACACAAAATGGCCTCAAATGAGGCCATTTTGCTTAGATATAGGTGAAATATTATACCGCCAATTAAACTCTCAAGAAAAAAAAAATTAAAAGTAAAGGTAGTTTTTTTTGCAATTGTGAAACTAAACGAATAATTTTCTTATATTAAAACTTAACGCCTTACTTATGAAACCATTAACAAGAGCAGAAGAGGAGATCATGCAGATCCTCTGGGAGATCGAAAAAGGATTTGTCAAAGATATTCTTACTCCCATGACCGAACCCAAACCAGCATACAATACTGTTTCGACGATTGTTAGGATATTGGAACGCAAAGGATTTGTCAGTCACAAGTCCTACGGCAAGAGTCACGAGTACTTTCCAATAGTTTCGAAAGATGAATATCGTTCATTCATTATCAAGAAAATGCTGGGAGGTTATTTCGAAAATTCCTTCGGAAAACTCACTGACTTTTTTAAAAATGATGAAACACTGAATACCAAGTCGTATCAGTAATCATACTTGAACAAGTACAATGAGCATAAAAAACCTGGTATAACTACCAGGTTTTTTTTTCAAATTTTCAGAAAGGGTATTCGGATCAGTAGTAGTAAACTCTTTTCTTCCATTTTTTCAAAAACATATCTTACTGCCTGATACCTGGAAATGGATCAAAAGTTTCCTTCCTTCCTTCGGAAGACAAGGCTATATTTGCACCTCGAAAAATCACGCATAAGATGAATTCATTTATAGAAGAATTACGCTGGAGAGGTATGCTTCAGGATATGACACCCGAGCTCGAAGATCACCTGACTAAAGGAATGGCTTCAGCATATCTAGGCTTCGACCCTACAGCTGATTCCTTACATATTGGCCACTTGGTGGGAGTAATGACCTTACTGCACTTCCAGCGTGCTGGGCACAAGCCCTATGCTTTAGTCGGTGGTGCTACGGGGATGATTGGAGATCCTTCATTCAAATCCGCTGAGAGAAATCTCTTGGATAAAACCACCCTAGATCATAATGTAGCTTGCATTCAAACTCAACTCGCGAAGTTTCTTGATTTCTCTGGCTCTACTTCCAATAAAGCTGAGCTGGTGAACAACTACGATTGGATGTCAGAATTTAGCTTTTTAGATTTTATTCGAGACATAGGCAAGCATATCACGGTGAATTACATGATGTCCAAGGACTCTGTAAAAAGACGGCTAGAAGATGGAAATGGCCTTTCGTTCACTGAATTCACTTACCAGTTGATTCAGGGTTATGATTTTTATCATTTGTGGAAAAATGAAAACTGCTCTATTCAACTGGGTGGATCAGATCAGTGGGGAAATATAGTAACAGGCACCGAATTGATCCGAAGAATGGGCGGAGGAAGTGCTTATGCATTGACAGTTCCATTGATTACTAAAGCTGACGGAACCAAATTCGGTAAAACTGAAGGCGGCTCGGTATGGCTGGATCCTGAGAAAACTTCGCCGTATGCCTTCTACCAGTTTTGGCTCAATGTATCTGATGACGATGCTGCCAAGTACATCCGGATTTTCACCATTTTGGATCAGGAAACTATCGAAAAACTTGAAGCTGAGCATGCAGAAACTCCTCACCTACGCCTATTGCAAAAGGAGATAGCCAAACAAATCACTCGTATGGTTCATGGAGAATCAAATTTTGAGATGGCTGTGAAGGCTTCTGATATTCTATTTGGTAAGTCTTCGATCGATGATTTGGCGGCTTTGGATGAGCGTACTTTCTTACAGGTTTTCGAAGGAGTTCCACAGGTTCAAATTAGTCAGGGAGAATATTCAGAATTAACCTCAATTTTGGATCTATTTGGTGAAATCACACAAGGAATCGTATTTACATCCAAAGGTGAGGCTAGAAAAATGATCCAGGGCGGTGGAGTCAGCATTAATAAAGAAAAACTCTCCGGTCCAACTGCTTCAATAAACTTGACTCTTCTTCAAGATAAGTATCTGCTTGTCCAAAAAGGCAAGAAAAATTACTACATCGTAGAAGTAAAGTAAATCCATCATACGCACCAAAAAAAGGCTTTAAGAATTGGATAAAGCCTTTTTTCTATACATTTCGCTAAATAAAAATGACGTAAAACTCCGTTTTTGACCCAAGTTTAATATCTTTGAATTCTATTTTTAGAAAAAGAAATAAACCATGGCAGGAGAGAAAAATAAAGAAAAAATCATTTTAGATTCGGCAGTTTCACTTTTTACATCCAAGGGCTATTTAGCCACCCGAATGGAAGACGTAGCCAAAGCAGCAGGAATAAGTAAAGGCCTCACCTATTTCTATTACAAAAATAAGGAAGACCTTTTTATGGCTTTGACTAAGAAAGCCTTCGATCAATTCAAAGATGAATTTCGAGACGAATGGTCAAATAGAACCAAGGGGAAATCTGGTTTAGAAATGCTTTCTGAACTATTGGTAAGAATCGTAGCCTTTGCCAAAGCAAATCAAGTCTATTACGATTCAATTCTCAATTTTCTTGATCTTCTCAAAACGTATAACAACTTAGAAACCCGTAAGTTAATTGACCCAAAAACGCTGGAATCTTCACATTTTCAGAAGCTCCTGGAGATTCATCATGAGCCTGCCAAAATCGGCATAATGATGGTGAGTCAAGGTATCAAAGACGGAAGTGTCAGAGCAGAACTACAACCGGAAATCACCTTTTATACCGTATGGAGTATGATCATAGGCTATGAAAAAATGCTAGGTCCAATAGAATATGAAGGCAAAGACCTGAAAATCCACTCCGAAAATTGGGAACCCGGATTTCTTCGACTGATGCAGGATATGCTTAAAGGTACTATCCAAGCAACTAAGAAAACTACCGTACAGGGTAGTCTATTCTAAAAGAAGATTGACATGTACCAACTAAGTAAAAAACAAAATCAAACAAAACTATGCCTAGACGTCAATGTACGTCCCCCATCATCTTCCTGATCACAGGCTTCAGTAAGAATAGCAATGCCGCAGAGCCAAAGACCGTGTAAACGATCAACATGTATTGATCTGGCATCTGAGCTAATGCTTCATCCGTGCCTCCACTGGCTTCGCCAGCTATCAATCCAGCAATAAGATTACCCAGCGCAATTGACAAGAACCAAATCCCCATCATTTGTCCAGCGTATCCTCTTGGTGCTAGTTTGGTTACCAAACTCAATCCAACTGGGGACAAACTCAATTCACCAAAGGTGTGAAGCATATAAGTCAGCAGCAACCAAGTTGGTGCTGCCAAATCACCCGACGCAGCAATTTTAGTAGCGAAATACATTACGAAAAAACCAATCGCCAGTAACAAAAGGCCAAAGGTAAACTTCATAGGAGAACTCGGCTCTAGATTTCTTCTCCCTAGCCAAACCCAAAGTGCACCAAAAACTGGCGCGAAAATAATAATGAAAAGTGAGTTCACCGACTGGAAATAACTCGTAGGAATCTCCCATCCCAAGATGGTACGATCTGTAAAACGGTCAGCAAACAGATTAAGAGTAGAACCCGCTTGTTCAAATCCAGACCAAAACATTGCCGAGAAAAGGAATAAAATAGCAATCACTCCTACTTTATTTTTATCTGACCTATTTAGTCCGCCAAAAGCTATCACATATCCCAAATATCCAAACGCTACCAAGGCAATAATCGTCCCCGAAGCACCAGCAATTGCAGAAACATTGATAGGTATCACTCCCATAAATAGTACGCCAACTATCGCTACTAAACCAATTCCCAGGTAGGTAACCAATGATCTCAGCTTTTTTTGATTGCTAACTTCTGTTTCTGTTTCTACTACAGGTGGATCACCATGACCTGCCAGTAGGCCTCCAGATAATTTGTATTGAATTAAACCAAAAACCATCCCTAAACCAGCAAGTCCAAACCCAAGGTGCATATCATAAGTCGCCAGGGTACCACAGGCAATCGGCGCAATGAACCCACCGATGTTAATCCCCATGTAGAAAATAGAAAATCCAGCATCACGCTTCGTACTTCCTTTTGGATAAAGTTGACCTACAATCGAGCTAATATTTGGTTTTAAAAGACCAGTACCTAATACAATTAAAATCAATCCTAGAAAGAAGGAGCTAGTATCAAGTGTGCTTAATTCAGGTTTGATCGAATAATCGCCCGTAATTAACGCAATGACTCCCGGGACTGCCATGGTAAAATGGCCTATAGCGATGATAATCCCACCATACCAAACGGACTTTTTCAGACCAAAAAGTCTATCTGCAAGCCAGCCACCTGGCAAAGCCAACAAATAGACTCCCATAGTGTACAGACCATAAATAGCCCCGGAAGTCTGATCATCAAACCCCAGGCCTCCTTCGGCGATAGACATTGTCATAAACAGTATGAGCAATGCCCGCATTCCATAATAACTAAAACGTTCCCACATTTCTGTGAAAAATAATGTCATCAGACCTTTGGGATGACCAAAAATAGTAGGACCTATAAATTCAGGAATAAGTTGTTTTTCCAAGGATAGTTTTATTTGGGTGAAATCAATTTTACAATGATAAACCTTTTTAGTGCTTGTTTCCAAAGTTAAAGCAGCTGAATTATAGGCTCGTGGCTAAGTATTACACCATTGGAATCGTACGCTTAAAGCAGCTCACATTAGACAGAAAAGTACGCCCAAATAAACATCTGTTTTCTAAATGCAATCGATTGTAATCAAAAATAAAGCACTTTTAATAGTTTTTATAAAACGGATTTTACTAGTTTTGTGAAGACAATTTTCAGATTGTAACCCCAAATATTTATGCAGCCACTAGATCTGGCAGGCCAGACTTCTCACCTGGCTTTTCTCAGTCCCACAGCTTTCAGAAAAGTTCACTTCAATCTTCCACCAGCAGAACTGGTGGAAATTGCTTTAGCGCGAAAGGAAGGGAAACTCACATCTACTGGCGCCCTAATGTCCGACACCGGTAAATTCACCGGAAGGTCCCCTAAAGACAGATTCATTGTCTTGGACGATAAAACCAAAGACTCGGTCTGGTGGGGAGATATCAACATTCCCTTTGATTCTGAAAAATTCAATTTGCTTTTGGAAAAAATGAAGGCTTTTCTTGCTGATCAAGAGCTTTTTGTGAGAGATGCTTATGCTGGTGCAGATGCAGATCACCGAATCAAATTGAAAGTAATCAACACCAAAGCATGGCACAACCTCTTCTGCTATAACATGTTTCTCAGGCCATCTGAAACTGAATTAGTTGATTTTCAAGAAGATTTCACTATCATTTGTGCACCTGAATTCGAAGCTAACCCGGTGTCAGATGGTACTAAAAATCCCAATTTTGTAATTATCAACCTCACAGACCAGATCATTTTGATCGGAGGTACTGGCTATGCAGGCGAGATCAAAAAAGGCATTTTCTCAGTGCTTAATTTCATCCTACCTCATGAAAAGAAGGTGCTTTCCATGCATTGCTCTGCGAATGTGGGATCCGAGGGAGATACAGCTATTTTCTTTGGGCTTTCAGGCACAGGCAAAACCACCCTATCAGCTGATCCCAATAGAAACTTAATTGGAGACGATGAGCATGGCTGGACCAAAAAGGGAGTATTCAACTTCGAAGGCGGTTGTTATGCAAAAGTCATTGACTTGAGCAGAGAGAAAGAACCCGAAATCTGGGATGCAATTAGATTTGGTTCGATCGTCGAAAACACACGATTTAAAGAAAATTCCAGAGAGGTAGATTTTACCAATAAGTCTGTCACTGAAAATACCAGAACCGCCTATCCTATAAATTTTATTCCAAATGTAATGGAACCATCTGTAGGTGGAATTCCTAAGAATATATTCTTCCTAACTGCTGATGCTTTTGGAGTAATCCCTCCTATTTCCAGGTTAAATACAAGTCAGGCCATGTACCATTTCATTTCAGGATACACTGCAAAAGTAGCAGGCACCGAAATGGGTGTATCAGAGCCAAAATTGACCTTTTCAGCCTGCTTCGGAGCTGCATTCCTGCCCCTACATCCTACAAAGTATGCTACCCTATTTGGTGAAAAAATGGAGAAATATGAGACCAATGTTTGGTTGCTCAATACAGGTTGGACAGGCGGGCCGTATGGAGTAGGGTCCAGAATGAAATTAGCCTACACTCGAGCTATGATTACAGCTGCGCTCCAAGGGAGTTTAGATCAAGTCGAATACAGGAAACATCAGGTTTTTGGGTTTCAAATTCCTCAAGAATGTCCAAACGTACCCGCTGGAATACTCAATCCTAGATTCACATGGAAGGATAGGGATGCGTATGATACACAAGCAAAGAAATTGGCAAACGCATTCAAGACAAATTTTGAGAAATTCCAAGAGTTCTCATCCCGTGACATTTTGGAAGGCGCCCCACTTACTGAATAATATGCCTTGCTTCCAATAATTTGCATAGCAATCAACAAATCTGACATTACATCTTGATTACAAGTGATTTAAAAAAACAAGTCCCTCTGGACACAATTCCAATGTGATACTATTGAAGTAAATATGAGTCCTTAAATTCACACATTGTATTATTAATGTGCCAAATCTTATATTAATTATTATAGTTTTGCGCAGCTAAAAATTGAAAACTCCTGAGAGGAAACTAACAAAAGCCTGAAAAAATGAAGACAGCAGAATTTATTACAGAAAAAGGAACAATGAAAGTGGAGTTTTATGAAAAGGACGCCCCTATTGCCGTTCAAAATTTCATTGACCTTGCTAATAAAGGATTTTACGATGGATTGACTTTCCATAGAGTTATTCCAAACTTTGTGATACAGGGAGGTTGTCCTAAGGGAAATGGAACGGGTGGACCTGGCTATCACATCAAATGTGAACTAGACGGTGAAAATCAATACCATGACCGTGGCGTACTTTCTATGGCGCATGCCGGCAGAAATACAGGCGGTTCTCAATTCTTTATTTGCCATAGCAGAGACAATACAGCGCATTTGGACAGAAATCACACCTGCTTCGGTAAAGTAGTAGAAGGCTTGGACGTGATCGATGAAATAAAAGCAGGAGACAAAATCGAAAAAATCATAGTATCTGAATCCTAAGCATAGCATTTTCAAGTTAGAAATGCCCTCATTAGCCAATTGCTGATGAGGGCATTTTTTCGTATTAATCAAATAAAACTCAAAGGTTGGAATAGTTATTGAACAATGGTCATTCCTTTTTGGAATAGCCTATGAAATCACGCCTTACTCTTCTTACCCTCCTTATCTTCTCTACACTTTCTATTGCTCAGGCTCAGCGATATGGGACTGCAGTAGGCCTTAGATTTGGAAATAGTAACCTGTACAGGACGGTAGGGCTGACTGCTCAGCAGCGGATTACCAAGCAGATTTCAATTGAAGCAATGCTTCAGTCAGATTTCAAACTTAACACTACTTTTTCGGCGCTGATAGAAAAACATCATCCCATTATCTCCAAACGCTTTAATTATTACTATGGAATTGGGCCCTCATTTGGAGTGGAAGAAAGCTTTGTCAAATCCGAAGGAAGTAAGCAAATCTTACATACCTATGGCAATACCACAGCAGGCTTGGATTTGATAGGTGGTCTGGAACTTACACTTCTTAATACGGTGATTTCTCTGGATTACAAGCCCAACATCAATCTGGTAGGCCGAGAAGAATTCTATAGAGGGCAAGTGGGTATCTCTGCCCGTATGGTTTTGGTGAAAAGCAAAGAGCAAAAGAAAAAGCAAAGACAACGACAAAAAGCCAAAAACAAATCGAAAAAAGTACCTCTAAATGAAAAGATCAACGCTATTTTTCAGAAGTAGAATTAAACGATTTTGACCTCAGATAGGCCTTTTCGTGCAAATCAGGCTTATTTACCACTGATCTAAACCACTTCATTCTCAAAAGCTGCTTCTCATACTCCGTCAAATAGAAATCCGGAGGATCATAGGTTTTGACTTTTTTCACAAGTTCATATAAGGAAATTGACGCCGCCACAGAAATATTGAAACTCTCTGTGAAGCCCAGCATAGGAATATGCATCAAGCCATCTACTTTTTCCTGTACTTCTTCGCTTATTCCTTCGTGTTCATTGCCAAATACCAGCGCAATCTTTTCAGCAGGTTCCAAATCATAAATTGAAATAGAACCGGGCAATGGACTAGTCCCGTAGATTTTATACCCTTTTTCTTTAAGGTTAGTGAAGCAATCTTGGACAGCAGAACCTTGTTTGTTGTGATATTTATGAAGATCAAGCCACTGTGAAGCTCCTCGGGTCACAAAAGGATTGATTTTATAAACATTCCTCTTCTCGATGACATGTACATCCTGAATCCCAAAACAATCACAAGTTCGCAAGACCGCACTGGCATTATGAGGCTTAAAAATATCCTCCAAGACTACGGTCATAAACCGGGTTCTTTGGGCGAGTACTTTCTCCATCACTGATTTCTTATGCGCAGTGATGTATTGGCTTAAATAATCCAGCCAACCTTGGTCAATAGTATCCAAATATTTTTCTTCTTCCATTTAAAAAAATGGCCTATTAAAATAAGCCCAGTTGTTCTTCATCGTCCTTTTTCAATGACAGATCTATCGTAGATCCAATTTCCAGATCGTCATCCGAATCCGATTCTGCTTCCTCTTCTTCTGTTTCAGTTTCTTTGGTTACCTCAGTTTTTTTTGTTTCTATCAAGCTCAGGTCTTTCACTGGATAGGTACTTAACTTATTGCCAACAGCTTTCCAACCTTTGATATCAATCAGCATATCCAAATCATACTCCATCACTTCCTCCTCCTTACCTTTGACCAAAGTGACCCGCGCTTGAGGTTGTTTTTCGGTGGAAACAAGCTTCAGATAAGACTGCTTGTGGTCTGAAATAAAGTTGAAATTTTTATTCAGCGTAGTCGTTTCGATTTGGAAACGTTTGATATAATAGGTTTTGCTAGCTCCATCAAAGTAAATGGCTGACAGTACTTTATCCGGATTAAATTTCTCTATCAATACCACATTTGGGGCATCATATCTATTGGTCAATTCGAAGGTGGTTAACTCATAGTCACCACTTTTGTAACAAACTAAAACCCGGTCATCTCCTAAGAAATTACCAATCAATTGCCCGCGCTCATCAGTATTCAATCTACCTACGATGGAGTCGTAGTAGATATTCAGTCCTCCTAGGGTAGAGACCCCCTCCATTTTCAACTGGATTTTCCGTATCGGATAGCGAGTGAGAATATTTCCTCCTGCTCCTCTTCCTTTGATATCAATGGTAGAGAAATCGAAATCAAAAACCTTCACTCTGGCTTTTGCTCCTTGTGTCAAGTACACCGTGATAATTTCAGCTTCACCATTGGGATTTGCTGTCAGATAAAGATGCTTACTGCCTTTTGTTCCTTTGGTAAGCAAATATTCTTTGTCCCTAGTGACAGCTAATACTTGGAAACGCTTCACCATCGCACGGCCAGTTGCCCCATCTAAATAGATGAAATTGTAAACCATCCGCTCATCACCTTTTCGGAATACTGCCACATGCAAGATATCCTTGCCCATGAAATTCTTTTCTTGGATCTTGGAAACCATACAAACGCCATCCTTCCGAATCACGATGATATCGTCCAAATCGGAACAATCACAGACAAACTCATCCTTTTTGAGACTGTATCCTACAAATCCGTCAGCACGGTTCACGTATAATTTAGCATTGCTTGCCGCTACTGTATTCGCCTGTATGGCATCAAAAGTCCTGATTTCAGTCTTGCGTTCCCGACCTTTGCCATATTTCGTGAGCAGGTTTTCATAGTAAGCAATTGCATAATCCGTCAGATGTCTCAGGTGATGGTTCACTTCCTTGAGTTCATCCTGTAGACGTTTCATCAGCTCATCTGCCTTGAACGTATCAAATTTGGAAATACGCTTAATCTTAATCTCAGTCAAACGAACCAAATCATCTGTAGTAATCTCTCTATAAAAATCTGGCTTATAAGGATCCAAACCTTGATCGATCGCCTTTAAGACATCATCCCAAGTCGTGCACTCTTCTATGTCTCGGTAGATTCTATTTTCTATAAATATTTTTTCCAATGAGGAGAATAGCAACTTCTCCATCAATTCACCTTTGCGAATTTCCAACTCTCGCTTCAGTAGCGATTTAGTCTGCTTGGTATTATATTCAAGGATGTCATTTACAGTAAGGAATACTGGCGTATCCTTGATAATCACACAAGCATTTGGCGAAATGGAGACTTCACAATCCGTGAATGCGTACAGCGCATCAATCGTGACGTCTGGAGAAACTCCAGAGGCCAACTGAATTGCGATCTCTACATCTTTGGCTGTATTATCGACTACTTTCTTGATCTTAATCTTGCCCTTATCATTTGCTTTCAGGATAGAATCAATCAATGTATCTGTAGTTACACCGTAGGGTATATCCTTAATTAAAAGGGTTTTACTATCCTCCTCCTCTATTCTTGCTCTAACCTTTACTTTTCCACCTCTCAGGCCTTCATTGTATTCAGAAAAATCCGCAAATCCACCTGTGATAAAATCCGGAAGAACATTGGGTTTATTTCCATTCAGAATTTCAATGGAAGCTAAAATAAGTTCACAGAAGTTGTGAGGAAGTATTTTGGTAGAAAGGCCTACCGCGATACCCTCTACGCCCTGGGCTAGCAAAAGAGGGAATTTAACTGGCAGCGTGACTGGCTCTCTTTTTCTACCGTCATAGGAAAGTTGCCATTCGGTAGTCTGTGCATTAAATAACACATCAAGTGCAAACTTGGAAAGTCTGGCTTCTATGTATCTGGCAGCTGCAGCGCGGTCACCTGTACGTACATCGCCCCAGTTACCCTGAGTTTCTATCAGCAGCTCCTTTTGACCAAGATTTACGATAGCATCACCAATGGAAGCATCACCATGCGGGTGAAACTGCATGGATTGACCGATGATGTTGGCGACCTTATTAAATCGCCCATCGTCCATTTCCTTCATTGCGTGCATGATTCTCCTTTGCACAGGTTTCAGTCCATCCTCGATAGCCGGCACAGCCCGTTCTAGAATTACATAAGAAGCATAATCTAGAAACCATTCCTTGTACATTCCTGTCACGGGGACAGAAGTATGCAGGGATTCATCTCCATTGTTAGCCAAATTGTTTTCGTCACTCATGTTATAGTCCAGTATTTATAAAGTTGGGTAGTCAATAAAACCAGTCCAACAGAAATCACATTTCCTACCAGGAAATAGTCATTTGAATTTTTTTTCATCACTTTGATTCGCGTGCCGCTTTTCAAAGCACCAAATAATGTCAGCCCATGGCAAACACTGCTACTAAGGCAGAGATATCTGAATATTCGGACTAGGATTCCCATCCACATCGGGCGATTTGATCCATAATTGTTCAGGTATTATAGCATTATTATGCGACATTAAGCTGCTTCACTTTCTTCTTCTGTTTCTGAAGTAGCTTTTGGATCATCAAGGGCCAAGTCCTTCTCGATCTTCAGATTTTTAATGATAAAATTCTGACGATTAGGAGTGTTTTTACCCATGTAGAAGGTCAGCAAGTCAGCAATTTTGGTTTCCTTATTGAGAATAATAGGCTCCAAGCGTATATCTTCCCCGATAAATCCGCCAAACTCCTCTGGTGAAATCTCTCCCAAACCCTTGAATCGGGTGATTTCGGGCTTGTTTCCCAATTTATGAATAGCTCTTTGGCGCTCTTCATCTGTGTAGCAATAAATAGTTTCCTTCTTATTTCGCACGCGGAAAAGCGGTGTGTCCAGAATGAACAAATGACCATTTTTCACCAAATCAGGGAAAAATTGCAAGAAATAAGTCATTATCAGTAAGCGAATGTGCATGCCATCTACATCGGCATCCGTCGCGATTACAATTTTTCTATAGCGTAGATTTTCTATCCCATCTTCAATATTCAGCGCATGCTGGAGCAGATTGAATTCCTCATTCTCGTACACCACTTTCTTGGTCATCCCAAAACAGTTCAGCGGCTTTCCCCTGAGAGAAAACACTGCTTGAGTCTGCACATCACGGGACTTGGTGATAGACCCAGAAGCTGAATCACCTTCGGTAAGGAACAGCATGGTATTGGCTTTCACATCCTCATTCGCTTTTGGATCGTCGTAATGGACGCGGCAATCCCGCAATTTCTTATTATGAAGATTAGCTTTTTTCGCTCGCTCATTGGCCAGTTTTTTAATACCGGAAATCTCCTTTCTTTCACGCTCAGATTGAAGTATTCTCTTCAGAAGCGCATCTGCTACTGCTGGATTTTTATGGAGGTAATTATCCAGATCAGTCTTCAGAAAGTCATTGATAAACGTACGGACAGTCGGCCCATCAGGTCCAATAGACTGAGAGCCCAATTTTGTCTTGGTTTGCGACTCGAAAACTGGCTCAAGAACTCGAATGGAAATAGCCGCAACCACACTTTGGCGAATGTCTGAAGCATCGTAATCTTTCTTGAAAAACTCCCGTACCGTCCTTACTAATGCCTCCCGAAATGCCGCCAAATGCGTACCACCTTGCGTAGTATATTGTCCATTGACAAAGGAATAATACTCCTCACCGTATTGATTGGAGTGAGTGAGAGCCATTTCGATATCATTTCCTTTCAAATGAATGATAGGATATCGAGAACTTTCTTCATCTATTTTATTTGAAAGCAGGTCATACAGCCCTCGGTCAGAGAAATACTTCTTTCCATTATAATTGATCGTGAGACCAGCATTCAAGTAAGCATAGTTCCAGATCTGATTTTCTAAGTATTCGGGAATAAAGTGGTAGTTTTTGAAAATTCCCGCATCTGGTGAAAAAACTACCTTGGTTCCATTACGATCAGAGGATTTAATGATGGGCGGATCACTTACCAATATGCCTTTTTCGAATTCCGCTACTTTGGTTTCTCCTTCTCGATACGCTTGTACCTTGAAGAAATCAGACAAAGCATTCACCGCCTTGGTACCGACACCGTTTAGACCTACAGACTTCTGAAAAGCTCCGGAATCGTATTTGCCTCCAGTGTTGATTTTGGAAACACAGTCTATCACTTTTCCCAGCGGAATGCCTCGCCCATAATCCCTGACTTCTACTTTGTGTTCGGAGATTTTGACATCTATAGTCCTCCCATAACCCATCATATGCTCATCTATGGAATTGTCAAGCACTTCTTTAACAAGTACATAGATACCATCGTCCTGTGCACTTCCATCTCCTAATTTTCCGATATACATACCTGGCCTGAGTCGGATATGCTCTCTCCAATCAAGAGACTTTATGCTGTCTTCTGTATATTTTACTTCTTCAGCCATATTCTAATTGATGCTAATTTTGCTCAAGATTTATTTTTCACTTGATTGAATTTTCCCACTAGGATCGCAAACAATCCAATTACCCAGACGACGAAAAGCCCAGGAATGAGATAGAAAAAGAAATTAAACTGACTCGCCGCGATTACATCCTGATTGTTAATAGCATGGGTATAGAATACCAGCATACCTAAACTCATATTAAGTATGCCTCCAAAGGAATAAAACCAACCCAAATAGTAATCTCGAAACTTATCTCCAATCGGGAAAACTCGGATCAAACCTTTATGATTTTTGGTTTCAAGTAACTTGGGCGGTAGCAGCACAATTACATTCATTATAATAAAAATGGCGATCATTCCATAGAAGAACGTGCCCTTGCTCAGTTTCTCGGCCGATAATCCATTTTCATTGAAATTGTAACTAACTTTTTCTGGCAGTGCCGAATAGAAATAAAGCAGGAAGAAGATGAAGAGTGCAACACTGAGGAAATAAAAGGCTTTTCCGAATCGGTAATACATAATAATGGGGAATTGAATTTGCTAATATAAAGGATTTGAACAAACAGAATCTGTCTTCTCGATGTTCCTTTTATCATTATCTTTGACAGGTAGCTTCGCAAAAACACCCAAAATAATGAACCTCAGCCCAGTAGTGATCGCAATCCCGATGTATTTCATTTTGATGGCTATAGAAATGATAGCACTCAGATTTCAAAAACATCCCGGCTACAGACTCAATGATGCGATTACAAACATCAATTGTGGCGTGATTTCACAGGTCTCCGGAGTCTTTATCAAAATTCTATCTATCGGGATTTATACCTTAATCTATCAGCACTTCGCATTTTTTCAAGTACCAAACAACGTCTGGACATTTTTACTCTTGTTCTTCCTTTATGATTTTTGTTACTATTGGGCTCATCGTATGAGTCATGAGATCAATTTGTTCTGGGGAGGCCATGTGGTGCATCACTCCAGCGAAGAGTATAATCTCTCGGTTGCGCTTCGTCAAAGTAGTACGCAGACCATTTGGACTTTCTTCTTCTATTTCCCGCTAGCCCTGTTGGGATTCGACCCACTTATGCTGATTCTGGCTTCAGGGATCAACTTGTTGTATCAGTTCTGGATTCATACCGAAGCAATAGACAGAATGGGATTTTTTGAGAAATTTATGAATACACCATCTCATCATCGCGTCCATCATGGCAGAAATCCCAAATACATTGATAAAAACCATGCAGGCACTTTCATTATTTTCGATAAATGGTTCGGTACATTTCAGGAAGAAGAGGAAAAACCTACGTATGGCATTACTACTGCGGTCAAAAGCTGGAATCCTATCTGGGTGAACCTAGCTCACTATGCCAATATGAAAGTAGAACTCCAAATGATCCCAAACTGGTCTGATCGCTTAAAGTACTTATTCTACAAACCAGGCTGGCTTCCTGACTACTTAGGCGGATATAGAACCCCTAAAGAGGTGGAAGCTAATTTCCAGAAATTTGATACCGTAGTCCCAACTTCTCTAAACTGGTATGTATTCATTCAGTACATCTTCCTTTTAGTACTGACTGGGTTCTTCCTCTTCAAGGTAGATACCTTTCCTTGGCTACCAAAAGTACTCGTAAGCATATTAATCATATGGACTACAATCAGCTTTTCAGGAGTATTTGAAAAAAGAAGTTGGTATCTACCCCAAGAACTTATAAGAATCCTAGCTTTTGCAGCTGTTGTCTTTTTCCTAATTCAATCTCTTTTACCTTTGCCGATTCTGGTAGGCGTATTAAGTATCTATTGCCTTTGCTCCTTCTTTTGGCTCTGGAAAAATCAGCAGCTCAAATCCCAAATACCTTCCATTTCCCTTTAGATTATGAATAGAATCCTTCTGCTTTTTTCAGCCCTATTGCTTTCCATTGTTTTTTCATGCAGCTCAAAAAGAGACACCGGAAGCATGAATATGGAAAACTGGAAATCAGATCACTACGGCTGCAAAAGCTTAAGAATGCAGGATGTAGAAGAACTAGAGCGTCTGAAACACTCATTTTTGGGTGTAGATAATCAAGCCTTGATCAAAACATTTGGACGTCCTGACAGAGTAGAATTGGTGGACAAGAGCCAGACTTTTTTCTTCTACTTTCTGGAGCCCAGCGGCAGCTGTGATGGGATAGAAATAGAAAAAGAACCCCTAAGAGTCCTTTTTCGATTGAATGCTTTGAGTAAGGTATCTGAAGTCACGATTACAACCCAGAACCCATAAAACACAGCGCGGCAGCACCCAGTGTCCCTGCGTTATTTTCCAGAGTAGCTTTCTTCAAAATCAAATCCTTGCCATAATATTGCGTCAGATACTGTTTGATCGTACGATCCAATGTAGGCATCATAAATTCCAGACCTGCCGAAATTCCGCCCCCAAAATACACGTCAGTCACATCTAGAATACGGATAGCAGACACAATCGCTTCTCCCAGTATTCTAGCTACTTCTTCAAAAACCATCAGAGAAACTGGATTGCCTGCTTTGGCAGTATCCACAAGCAGATGCGTTCCTAGCTCAGCTCCTACTAAAACCCCGGCCTTTTCTGGATATGCATCTATGAGTCGGGACGTGATATTTAAGATTCCTTGTCGTCCGATGAGTGTCTCCAGTCTTGCCGCTCCTTTTGAAAGCATGTGACCCATTTCCATGGCATTGCCTCTGGATCCTTTGAAGACTTGTCCGTCCAATACTAATGCACTTCCGATCCCAGTACCCATTGTGATAAAAAGAAAATTTTGGGCAGGATCGTCCTTCCCAAAATAAAACTCACCAATGGCTGCTGCCGCGGCGTCGTTTTCTAAGGAAAACTCATATTTAGGATACTTTGCTTCCAAGTTTCCTTTTAGATTGAACCCGTTCAAAGTCGGGATTGCAGGTATCTCCAAAGCGGTGGTTCTATCCTTTGAAATCATCCCCGGAAGTCCAATTCCTACATTTCTTACTTGGGGGTATTTGATGAAATATTTTTCCAAACCTGCAATAAATGCAGGACCAAAACCTTCAGAATGATCACGGTAAGAAGTGGTATCCTCTTTGACAAAGTCTAAAATATGGCCTTCTCTATCTACAAGGCCAATTTTCAAGTGAGTCCCCCCCACATCCACTCCAAGGAAATGTGCTTCCTGATTTTGCATAGTATTATTAATAGGTTTACGGTTTCAAAAAAGCAAAAGAAAAGGATTACTTCCTATAATCCTTCCCAATCTGCTTGAAAATTTTGAAAACTGCCGGACAAACGAGCGTATTTTTAAGCGAAAGCTCCAAAATACCATGCATTTTTTTACGATTGGTGTGTGGATACTCTCGGCAGGCTCTCGGTCGATCTCTATAGACCATACATTTATTATCTGAACCTAGAAATGTACAGGGAGAAGAATTCAAGACAAAATCACCCTCCTCATCCTGATGTAAATAGTCAGCAATGAATGCACTACTTTTCATTCGAAATACTTTCGCCAGACGATCAATATCTGTATTCAAAAAAATAGGACTTGTCGTCTTACAACAATTCGCACATGTCAGGCATTCAATTTCGCTGAAAGCCTCCGCATGCAGTTCCTCAAATCTTTCATCCAAAACTTTGGGGCGTATTTTTCTAAGCCTACTCTTCAATTTTTGATTAGAAGAATATTCTGATTTACTCTCTTTATTAAAATTATCAAGGTCGATTTCCATAATCTCTAAAAGTTAAATAATGCTTTTCTGTTTTTTGAGAAAATAAATTCTTTTATAAAACATAGATTTTCAGTATCTTATGAAGAACATAAACCCTACTGGCTATGAAAACTCATCCCTCAGAACTGTATTTCTATCATTCTCCGACCCAGGTGGTAGATAAGCAGACACTAGCTTATGCTAAATCAATTTCACAGTTTATCAATACGATTGATCTTAGCAAACAAAAGCTGACCCCTACGCAGTGGCATAGTCTTCTACTCAAACTAAATCTCCGCGCTAAGGATTTGCTTAATAGAGCTCATCCAGACTATCAGCGATTTATTGCTGGCAAAAACTGGGATGAGGAAAGCTGGCTGAATATCCTAATCAAATCTCCCAATTTGATTAAGGCACCAATCGCCAGTCTTCGCAGCAGTGCAGTACTTTGTATCACCCCTACCGATATTTTAAAACTCAATTCGATGCATTTAGTCTGATCCCATCGGCTTCGATTTGGATCATTCTAGCCTTGTACAGTTGCCCGATGCATTGCTTGAAATGTTTCTTACTCATACTCAATTGCTCCTGAATCTCCTCAGGGGCTGATTTATCATGCAGGGGCAAAAAGCCTTTGGATTCTAAGATAAATAGGATTTTCTCTGACCCCTCGTCATACTTCACTCGCCCGGGAGGCAAGAGTTGCAAATCCAACTTACCGTCCTCGCGGTTCTTTTTCACATAGACTTTACGGATTTCACCCAGCTCCAGAGGCTGAAATACTTCGTTTTTGAAAAGTAAACCCTCGTATTCATTGTCGATCAATACTTTGAATCCAAGCTCTGTTTCTTCGAAAATCATCCCTGTAAGTTCTTTCCCCTCTTCCCAATCAATAGGTGCTAAACGCAAGAAATCACGGTATTTATTGACTCCTATTAATCTATTGGTTTTGAAATCCACACAGACTTTAACCAGGTATTTCTGGCCTGCCTCCATGTTTTTACCCATTTCAGATTTTGGTACAAAAAGATCCTTCGGTAGTCCCCAGTCCACAAATGCACCGAAAGAAGTAACTTCTTTGGCCTCCAACACAGCAAATTCATCCAAGAGTGCTAAGGGCTTTTGTGTCACTGCCACTGGGCGATCCTCACTATCCGTATAGACAAATACCTCGATCTCGTCGCCTTCCTTTTCCGCTCCGTTAAGGTATCCTTTCGGAAGTAATAGTTCTTCTCCAGAACTCAAGGCCAAGTAAGCCCCGAAATCTGTAAATCTATTAATGGATAATTTTGAAATTAGACCAAGTTCATTCATGTCCCAAAGGTAGGCAATAATCGGAGTTTGAAACTGAACTTTTGTGACAAACAAAGTCAGGAATCGAAAGTTAAATAATTGGATTTGGCCTACGGCAGGATTAGCTTTGGTCTTTCTCAATGGCTATAACCATAGAAATAGACCCAAATCCTTACTACAATTTTAATCGCTTCCTTATGAAAAACATCTCTGTCATTGGTTCTGGTACCATGGGAAATGGCATTGCTCATGTAGTTGCACAGCATGGCTATATTGTCAGTTTGATCGACCTCAAGCAAGAATTTTTAGATAAAGCACTTGCTACGATTACCAAAAATCTTGACAGGCAAGTTGGAAAAGGGTTGATTTCAGAAGATGAGAAAATAGCTGCTCTGAGTAGAATTCATACGTTTACCGCTTTGGACGCTGGGGTCAAATCCGCGGATTTGGTGATAGAGGCAGCCACCGAAAATATGGATATTAAGCTTGATCTTTTTCGTCAATTAGATCAATACAGTCCAAAAGAAGCAATTATGGCTAGTAATACTTCCTCTATTTCCATCACCAAAATAGCAGCAGTTACCAAAAGACCAGAACAGGTAATCGGCATGCACTTCATGAATCCAGTGCCTGTAATGAAGCTGGTAGAAGTAATTCGTGGCTATTCTACTTCTGATGAAGTGACAGCGAAGATAATGAACCTTGCCACTGGTCTGTCGAAAGATCCTGTGGAAGCCAATGATTATCCGGGCTTTGTAGCAAATAGAATTCTGATGCCAATGATCAACGAGGCCATCTACACTCTTTTTGAGGGAGTGGCTGGTGTGCATGAAATCGACACTGTGATGAAGCTCGGCATGGCACATCCGATGGGGCCATTGCAGCTAGCGGATTTCATTGGATTGGACGTGTGCCTTTCCATTCTAAGAGTTCTACATGATGGCTTTGGCAACCCAAAATATGCTCCTTGTCCTCTGCTCGTCAACATGGTTCAAGCTGGTTTTAAAGGAGTAAAATCCGGAGAAGGTTTTTACAAATACACTGCTGGAAGCAAAGATTCTGTAATATCTCCTCGCTTTAGCAAATAAGAAAATATGCACATCGCTGTATCTGGCAATATTGGTAGTGGGAAGACCACACTGACCGAAAAATTAGCAAAACATTACGGCTGGAAGGCTGAATTCGAAGCTGTAGATAACAATCCATATCTTCCTGATTTCTATGATGATATGAAAAGATGGGCCTTTCATCTTCAAGTCTATTTTCTTAACTCGCGTTTCAATCAACTCAAGAAGATTCAAGAGAATAACACCCCAACGATTCAGGATAGAACGATCTATGAAGACGCGTATATTTTTGCAGCCAATCTTTATAAAAGTAAGTTACTGACTGAGCGTGATTATGAAAGCTACCAGAGCTTGTTTTCTAGTATGATAGCTCATGTGAGAGCTCCTGACCTTTTGATATACCTGAAAGCCGATATTCCCAAGTTGGTTGGACAAATAGAAAAGCGTGGCAGAAACTATGAGACTACCATGCGCATAGATTACTTGAAAAACCTCAACACCCATTACGAAGAATGGATAGCCGGCTACAAAGAAGGTAAACTATTGATCGTAGATGTGAATAACCTTGATTTTGTGGAAAATCCGGGTGATTTTGCTTTGGTGCTGGAAAAGGTGGAGCGAGAGATTTTTGGGTTATTCTCCTAATCTTCCAAAAGCTATACAATCAAAAGAGGCAGTGGTTTCACTTCCCTTTTTGATTATTAAGATTGATATTTTCGAATAAACCAGCTCAATAGCATCGCCCGCTGCTCCTCCTTGGGGTTGATAAGCAATTGATCCAATCGCTTTAAGGAACCTCCCGTCATCAGCGTCTCATAGGGAGTGATACGGAAAAGCTTAAACCCATGAATTCTTGTCTGCAAATCAACTTGAGCATCATTGTAGGCAGTGAGCTTCCATCCTGATGCACCATTACCTGTGAAATCCCCCGGCTCACTGGCTTCCCCAAAACTATGCTTCGCTATAGGCGCTCCATTCCAGATTCTTAGCTGCATTCCTATCTTCAGGCACTCCTTCTCATAGCTTCTACACAATCTTTTTTGAATTTCCAGAAATGGGAAATTTAATTCAGAATAAAGATCTGATCTAAAGGTAGTTAGACGATACCTATTGAAGTGAAATTCTTCATCATATAGAAATAAATTGCGGCCAATTTTAAAGTCAAATCTAAGTTTTTCTAGCAATGGAAAATCTCCTATACCACCTAAATCCTCATAGATTTCTTCAAACCAATTTTGCCCCTTTTTATCTAAATAGTTTGGCACTAATTCTAATTCAAAATCCCGCTCAAAATCCACTTCGCCCTCACGTAAAATAAGGTCAATCTGGCGGGTCATTAAGTTATCCATTGAGTTGGTTTTAACTCAGCTTCACTGCTGAGTGTATGTAATCCTATCTGCAATTAAGAAAATAGGAACCTATTTTCCATCCTTTGCTAGATCATCTCCTATTCGTTGCTCCAAATTCCCTTTGGAGCCTGGGAAGGTGGTTCGCTGAGATATGTCATATCCGATCCAACACATAATCAACATGAAAATCACAAACAGGATCAAAAATATCTTCTTATTCCTAGGCATTTGATATAAATTTGGCTTGATTTCACACAAAAATAACCAATCAAAGGAAATCTGAGACCAATGATCATGAAATATTGAAGGAGCATCACTAAAAAGTACACTTATTAAAAAATGTGCTTAATTTTATGAAGGTGGCCTGACATCTACTTTTTACAGTTTAATTCCTGTTTCATCCAGCTATGTATCAACTCATAAGTGAGCAATCGATTTATCATTATTTTGGCGAAGACGAGCCGGATATGATTAGAGAGATGATCCAAATAATTCTGGACTCTAACATAAAGGATTTAAAAGATTTGGACCAATTTTACGAGCAAAATGACTTCACTAGCATCAAAAAGCGCTGTCATAAAGCTAAACCGAGCATGAGCTACATAGGAGCTCAAAAAACACGGAAAATATTGGAAGAAATTGAAAAAGGCCTTGATGATTATCAAAATCTAAATGCAAGGCTTCAAGCCCAGCTGATCGAAATAGAAACTGAGCTGAACCAGTTTCTGAAAACACTCAATTAAAATCAGAATAAACAAACCCATACGAAAATGCAGCGAAACCTACTGTTTCTGCCCTTGCTATGCATTGCCCTTTTGCAAGCTAATGCCCAGTCAACTTTAAGCGTAGAACACATCATGCGCGATCCTCTGTGGATGGGGACCTTCCCTTCTTCAGCGTCTTGGAGTGATGATTCTCAGAAAATTTACTTCCAATACAATCTTGCAAATGATCCTGCTGATTCTTTGTATAAACTGAGCTTAGCTGATCGTGATTCGATTTCAAAAGTAAGTTGGAAAGAAATAAAGGCCAACGAGCGTAGTGAGCAGGACTACAATGCAGACAAATCACTCCTTGTATATCAGCTAGATAAGAAATTGATGCTTGAAGATATGTCTTCAGGTACTTCAAGCTTGCTCTTAGAATGGCCGGAAAACTTTTCTGACCCAAAATTTCTAGCAAATCAAATCGAGGTCTCATTTACCTCCAAAAGCAATATCTATGTCTTCAATAGCGCTACCAAAGCAATAAGAAAAGTCACCAACATTTCCACTGAATCAAAGCCAAAAGAAAAATCCAAAAATGAGGATGAAAAAGTAGAATGGCTGGAATCCGAAAACCTGGAACTTTTGGGCGTGGTGAAAGAACGAAAAGAGAAGGCTAAAATGCGCCAAGATTACCGGGAAGCTTTCCGTGATTCCGGAGAAGAAGAGTTTACATATTATACGGAGGGAAAAAGCCCGGTAAACTTGCAATTGTCCCCAGATGGCAATTATGCCACATTCACCATCTATACCTCTTCTAGTAATAAGAATACCAAAGTTCCGGATTATGTGGACGCATCAGGATATACTGTAGATCTCAATACTCGGGCTAAAGTCGGCACTACTCCAACAAAAGCTGAGGTTGGGATTTATGATTTGCAGCGTGATACCGTTTATTTTATCAGCGCTTCTGAGCTCCCCGGCATCAAAGATTTACCGGACTACGTAACTGATTACCCTGATAAAACATGGGAAGAAAAAGAAAGAGATGTGCTTTTCTCCAGTCCATATTTTTCTCCAGATGGTAAAAAGGCTATTATCAACATTCGATCAAATGACAATAAAGATCGATGGATTGCTTCCCTAGATTTAGAAACAGGAAAGCTAAACACACTAGATAGACAACGAGACGAAGCATGGATATCAGGTCCAGGAATTGGATATTCATTCTCAGGAGGCACGATGGGATGGCTCCCAGACAACAAACACATCTACTTCCAGTCTGAGGAAAGTGGGTATTCTCATCTTTATTTACTGGATGTAACAACAGGTGAAAAGAAAACACTTACTTCTGGTAGCTATGAGGTGTTCAATCCTTTTCTCTCTAAGGACAAAAAATCCTGGTATCTCACTACATCGGAAGTAGATCCAGGAGAGCGTCATTTCTACCGGATGCCATTGATGGGTGGGAAAATGGAAAAGCTTACTTCCATGACTGGAAATAATGATGTATCACTTTCTCCAGATGAAAAAAAGCTCGCCATAATCTATTCCTACAGTAATAAGCCTGCAGAGCTTTATCTCCAAAACAATAAAGTAGGTGCAACAGCCGAGCAACTGACCTCAGGTCAAAGCGAAGAATTCAAAGCTTACGATTGGCGAGAACCAGAAATTGTAAGATTCACTGCAAAAGATGGAGCACAAGTTCCAGCAAGACTCTACTCCCCAGACCCAGCCAAAAAGAATGGTGCTGCTATAGTTTTCGTCCATGGTGCAGGCTATTTACAGAACGTACATAAATGGTGGAGCAGCTACTTTAGAGAATACATGTTTCATAACCTCTTGACAGACTTAGGATACACGGTTTTGGATATTGACTACCGTGGATCCGCTGGATATGGGCGTGATTGGAGAACAGGAATCTATCGCCACATGGGAGGAAAAGACTTATCTGATCAAGTTGATGGAGTAAAATTCCTGGTAGATTCTCATGGAATAGATGCAGACCGTGTAGGTTTATATGGCGGTAGTTACGGCGGTTTTATCACTTTGATGGCGCTTTTTAATGCTTCTGAAACATTCAAATCAGGAGCTGCGCTTCGCTCTGTAACTGACTGGGCACATTATAATCATGGCTACACCGCCAACATATTGAATAGCCCCGAAGAAGACCCTATCGCCTACCGTCGTTCCTCTCCTATTTACTTTGCAGAAGGACTCAAAGGAAACTTACTGATGGCTCATGGTATGGTGGATGTGAATGTACATTTCCAGGATGTAGTAAGGCTTTCGCAGCGCTTTATTGAACTAGGAAAAGACAACTGGGAAATGGCCATCTATCCCGTGGAAGACCATGGATTCGTAGAGCCAAGCTCCTGGACGGATGAATACAAGCGGATTTTGAAGTTGTTTAATTCTACGCTTCTGGAAGAATAGAATTTGTTTGAAGAAGGCATCATGGCTGGTCATACGATCAGCCATTTTTTTTATCTTAATAGAATATCAAGCTAAGGATGCTAAAGCCATTTCAGCATTGCTTTGTATTATTCCAGCGCATATGTACAGCTAAATCATTAAGGCTTTAGATTCGAAAAAACATTCCAGGCAAAGAAAGTTACTATCTAAAAAATGTATAATACAAGTCATAGTCTTCAGGTTTGGGCATGGTGAATAAACATTTGAGCCCTCTGCGAAAAACTTTGTGCGCACTGCGGGTAAAAAATCTTGATAAAAAAAGAGTCCTGCACATGCGGGACTCTTTTTTCAATAATTAACTCATCAACAATTCAATAAGCTGGGCGGGCGCTTGCACACCTTCAACCTTGTCATCAGCTATTTGTTTTCTCAATTCGTATTCTAGTTCGAAGATCAAACCAGAGACAAATACCTTATCCATTCTTAGGTCGCTTTCAAATGAAGCGTACTTTCTTTTTCCTGTCAAGTCTATTCCATATTGGTGGAAAACCTTTGAGATTTTGCGTAAATCAGTATAATTTTTCATTGGGTATTTAGTTATATCTCTTGCCAAACTTGCAATTCAGCGAGGGAAGCTTTTTCATTTATTAACTACACGTAGGCAGCTGCTTCGGATTCAAATTCCTCCACATTCGTCTCTTCGAGTTCGATATGCTTCTTCTCCGCTTTGCCTATTTTTACCATAAATCTGTAAAACAGATAGTAAATCACCGGAACGACAACCAAGGTCAGGAACATGGAGGAAAGCAAACCACCGATGATTACCCATGCCAGACTGTTTTTCCACTCTGCTCCTGCACCAGTAGCCAAAGCAATCGGCATCATTCCAATCACCATCGCAATTGTAGTCATCAAAATCGGACGGAAACGAATCTTCACAGCTTTCTCTAATGCTTCTATCACCTCAACTCCAGCCTCTTTCAGCTGGTTGGTGAAATCAACCAATAAGATCGCATTCTTAGCTACCAGACCCATGAGCATGATTAGACCCATGATAGAGAAGATACTTAGCGTACCTTTGGTAAGTGCCAAGGCAAGCAGGGAACCGATCAACGCCATAGGAAGTGAGAACATCACCACCAGCGGGTATATGTAAGAGTCATACAATGCTACCATGATCAAGTAGATCAAAATCATTGAGGCCAAAAGCGCGATTCCCAGTGAACCAAAACCTTCCGATTGGTTCTTCATGTCACCGTCGTAATTGACCTGCACCTGCTGTGGAAGATCCATCTGATCAATCGCCGCAGTCAACTCAGCACCGACAGTACCTGAAGGAACACCGGCTACTTGTGAAGTAATTTTAACGGAGGAAACACGATCCCTCCTTTCCAATTTGGTAGGTCCTTCTGATTGGTTGACTGTCGCAAACTGCTCTAGCTTCACTAGGTTTCCACTTCTATTTAGAAACGTTAATTTTTGAACATCGGAAATCGACTTTCGGTCAAATTCATTCAGTTTCACCAGAATATCATACTCATAATCACCTTCCGTATAGTTGGAATCATCGTTTCCGTTGAATGCTACCTGCAGAGCCCCACCTACCATATCCATGGAAAGACCCAGCTCATTCATTTTATAGCGATCCACTTCTACACGGATTTCAGGGTTCCCATCCTCTAGAGAGCTTTCAATTTTCCGGGTACCTTTCAATCCTGCGAGAATAGCTTCTATCTTCTCAGACACGATACGAATTGAATCCTTGTCAGGTCCGGAAACAATCACTTGAATAGGTGCATCATTCGCAGTACCCATAATTGAGATTGGAACGCCAGTGTATTCAGCCCCAGTGATATGCTCTTCTAGGTAATTTTCCAGGGTTCTAGCATAATCAGGACCTGTCATTGATCTAAATTCAGGTTCCACCAGTTTCACCAAAATCTCAGATGTAAAGGGAGAAGATTGAGAACCTGTAAACTGTCCACTGGCTACACCTACTGTGGTAAATACCTCAGTGACTTCAGGGAGAGTTCTTAGGTAATCTTCTACTTCTCGCGTTTTGAAGTTAGTTTGCTCAAGTGTGGCATCTTTTGGAAGCTCCAGCCTAAGCAAGAATTCCCCTCTATCTCCTTCGGAGACAAACTCAGAACCTATAAACCCTTTGATTACCAAAAAGAAAGAAGATATGAAAAGCAGGAAAGTAATTGTGAGCAAAGCAAACTTATGCGCAAATCCCCATCTTAAAATTCTGATCAACCAATCCACAAAAGCATCCAACCCAGCTTCAAAGCCATAAACGATTTTTCCGAAAAAGGAATTCTTGTCCAAATGCTCCAGCTTCGAAAACCTAGAGGTGAGCAGCGGAATTAGTGTAAATGCCACTAGCAAACTTATTAGGGTAGCTGTAGCAACTGTGATACTAAACTGAGCTAAAATACCTCCAATCAACCCGCCCGTCATAGCTAGCGGTACGAAAACAACAATAATTACCAAGGTAATGGAAACAACAGTCGATCCGATTTCTCTGATACCATCGTAAGAAGCCTGAGCAATGGTTTTGCCCATTTCCAGGTGACGGTAAATATTCTCAATCACCACAATGGCATCATCCACCAGGATACCTACCACAAGTGATAGAGCTAGCAATGACATCAGATTCAGCGTAAAGCCAGCCAAGAACATCACTGTAAATGTCGCAATAATGGAAGCTGGCACCGCCACCATTACAATGACCGCATTTCTGATACTATGTAGGAACAACAGCATAATTAAGGCCACCAACACAATTGCAATAATCAAATCCGTGATTACGTGATTCGCTGCTTCCAATGTAAACTCAGAGGTGTTTTGAGAAATCTGGAAAGAAATCCCCTCAGAAGTATAGGTCTGCTCTATATTCTGAAGCTCATGCTCCAAAACCTCCGAAACCTCCACTGCGTTGGCATCAGATTGCTTCTGCACTGTCAGACCGATTGCTGATTTACCATTTAGTCTCGTGAGAATGTCCTCATCTTTATATGAATCGACTACCTCTGCCACTTCCTTTAGTTGAATCGGAGATTCATCTTCACGGTAGGCAATCACCAGGTTTTCTATCTCCTGGATATTTTGGAATTTACCCGCCAGGCGGATCAATACCTGACCTTCATTATTTTTCAATCGACCTGTAGGAAAATCCAGGTTACTCGAATTAATAGTCTGCGCGACTGTGATCGGCGATATCCCGTAACCATCAAGCTTATTTCTATCCAAGTTTACTTTGATCTCACGCTCGGTACCACCTAGCATATTCACTTGGGCTACACCTTTGATCTGAGCCAATGATGGTTGAATCTTGTTTTTGATCAAATCATAAAAATCAGATGGATTCAGATTGGAATAAACTGCCAATTGCATGATCGGCAAATCATCCAAATCAAACTTGCCCAGACTCGGTGGATCTGCATCATCAGGAAGATCTCCCAAGATCGCATTGATTTTACGCTGTGCATCCTGCATGGAATAATCCACGTCTTCCCCTGCCTCCAATTCGATAGTGATGATGGAGATACTCTCCTGCGAAATGGAATTCATCGATTTGATTCCTTCCAAGGAAGCAACCGCATCCTCGATCTTCTTCGTCACCGAAGTTTCCACTTCTGATGGTGCTGCGCCGGGATAGATAGTAGAGATGGTCACCACATTGGTTTCCATTTTTGGCAATAGCTCGTATGACAGTTGTGTGTAGGAAAAAATCCCCAACAAAGTCAGTACGGTGAACAGTACAACCACCATGGTCGACCGTTGTATCGATATTTTAGTGATTTGCATAGTTTACTGAACTTTGACTTTTGTTCCTTCTTGCACGTTTATCAGACCAGAAGCAATTACTTCGTCACCTGCTTTCAAGCCTTCAAGAACCTCTACAGATCCATCAGAAAGTGGATTGATTTTCACTGGCTGATATACGGCCACGCCATCTTTGATCAAGTAAACTCCTGGATCTTTTAGACTTCCTGCAATCGACTTTCTGTCAATCTTCAGAACTTTCTCTTCCTGAGAAAATTTGAACTGAGCTGTTCCAAACATACCTGGCTTGATTTGATCCTGATTCTTACTATTCATGATCAGTTCCACTTCATATTTGAAGGAAGCATCAGCTTTGTCAGAGATGAAATGCACTTTGCCTGTAAATCCCTGATTGGACATAGCATTTACTCTCACTGCGATCTCTTCGCCTTTCTTCACTTTGGCGATTTCACTTTCAGTGACTTTCACCGATAATTTCAAAGGATTCTTATTGATAATATCTGCCAAAGGCATACCTGGACTCACCAATGTCCCCATCTCGTAATAATCTTCATTGATGAATCCTGATATCGGTGCAGTTACTTTGGTGTCATCCAAACGCTTCTTCAAGGCTGCCAACTGTGCATCGGCAATTTTGAAGGCATTTTCATTTTCCTCCAACTGCTTTTTGGTAATTGCGTCAGTTGTGGCAAGATTTTCAAATCGCTTCAGGTCTTTCTCAGCTTGGTCTCTGGTTAGCTTGGCAATTGTGTATTCAGAATTGATCAATCGATCGTCAATCTGAACAAGAAGATCGCCCTTACGCACGTTATCCCCTTTTCTTCGCTGTATTTTGACGATAGCTCCAGAAGTCTCCGCCATCAGTTTTAATTCCTGGGCAGGTTCAAATATTCCGTTTGATTCAAAGTTGCGGTTTACAGTTTTCTCTTCCACTTTCTCCACCGTCACAGAGATATACTCGCTGGACTTCATTGCCAGGGTGGCAGCCTCGTTCATTTCCTGCTTGTTATTGTAAAGGGTGAAAGCTACTGCCCCTACACTGACCAAAAGAAGCGCTATGATTATTAATTTTTTCATCTGTTTATAATTGTTTTGAATGGCCACCCCGATTAGTCGGGGCAGGCTATGGAACCTCGCATAGTTGATAATCATCACAGCGTGTATCGCCTGCGACATGCTCGATTTCATCGTTGGTATGAATTTTCTATTACAGTAAAAGATTAGTGATTTTTCCAGTTGAGTTCAGTATTTCCAATTGAGCGATACGAACCTGAATAATTTGATTGTTGAAATTTGCCTGTGCCGCTCTCTGGGTAGTTTCTGCATCCAACAAGTCAGTCAGTGGACTTAGTCCTTCTTTGTAGAGTAATGTGGATTCTTTTAATACATCATTGGCGAGATCCAGATTACCGTCCAGTGACTTAAGTGTACTTATGGAGTTGTAATACTTATTAAGTGCATTTTTGTACTCCAATTCAGCAGCATCTACTGCTTGTAGGCGATCCAGATCCAGTTGCTGTGAAGTCACCCTAGATTGTGCTGCTTTGTATTTAGTTTGCATTCCGTCAAAAATTGGGATTTGAAGTTTCAACCCTATCAAAAAGCCTTGATACCACACTTTATTTTGGCTCATAAAGTCAAAGTCCTCTGAGAAAGCATTCTTGTTGAAATCAGCAAATCCGACCAATTGAGGCTGATTTTCCGCCTTGATGTTTTTGTATTCATATTCATACAATTGCTTCTGAACTCCCAACACCTGAATGTCTTTCCGATCTGAAATACTTAAGTCTTGGATCTGAAAGTCCTGAATCAACTGATCCATATCGGTGATGGACTGATCTAGATTAAACTCAGTGTCCACTGGAATTCCCATTAATAACTTCAGATAACCTTCTTGTTGATAGATAGATATCTCTAGGTTTTCAAGTTCACTTTTAATAGATGTTAAGTTCACCTTCACTCGATTTAGATCAACTTTACGTGCCAAATCATTATCGTATTGAGACTGAAGGATTTTTTCCAGGCTTTCCAGCTGATCGATATTTGCCTGCAAATTCTCCTTCTGAAGTTCCAATTGAATCACTCCTAAGAAATTCATAGATATTTCATGTATTACATCCTCCTCAGATTGCTGTGCGAGAATTCGATAAAATTCCTCTCCAGTCTTTGCAGCTTTCAAACCGATCAGATATGAGTTGCTGAAAATCAACTGGTTCAATTCGAAACCCGCTTTTAGTGACTGTGGCACCCCTAGAGAAATTACCTGAATCTCGCTCGGGTCACCACCAAAAATCCCTCCTGGTACAGCCTGAGGAAATACATCCAGGAAGTTGTTGTATTGCCCATAAGCAGAGAACTGCGGGAGACCAGCACCTCTGATTTCATTTCTCTGATACTTAGCCTTTTCTTCATCCAGAATGGCTTTTTTCAGTGTTCTGTTATTTTCCAAACCGATCTGGATACTCTCTTTAAAAGTGAGCGAATCGGGGAGATTGAATTCCTGCCTAGCTTCTTGTCCGATAGCCACCGTCGGAGCCCACAAGAAAAATGCATACGTTAAATACTTTTTAAGCATGTTATTGAATAATAGTTGGTTATAAAATATATAGTAGGTTCTTTTTTTAATGAACTAAATAATCAAATTTTTTTACCCTTGTTGTTTTTTAAATCGTTCAAACAGGGCCGGAATTTCCTTTTTGAAAAAGCATAAGAAATTGGAGAAGTCTCTCATTTTACAATTAAACTCAGGGTTTTTGTCTGTTCTCACTTCTAATACTTCATCGATAAACTTTTGAATCTCGGCGATGTTTTCAAGTTCTTGGGCAAAGTCTTCTCTCCAGTCACTTACTTTTAATGCAAAATATCTCTTTCTATCACCAGAACGTGTGGAATAAACACATCTACCTTTGGCCTGGAGGAAAGTCAATGCATTACTTACCGCACTTTTACTTACACCCAAATTCTCAACAATCTCATCGAAAGAAACTTCCCCTTCTTCGTGAACTAAAAGTAATCCGATAATTCTACCAACCAAAGGCTGCATCCCTTTATGCTCATGGAATACACCAATTCGCTCGATCAGTTCCTTATGTCTTTCGGTCAATATCATCTTTAATAAATTTGGGTTATGCGCTGATAACGGGACAAATATATATAAAGTTCAGTTGGTTCTGCAAATACAGAACAAAGAATAGTGTTTTTTTTATGTACGGGGTTTTGAGAAAATTGAAAAATGACCGCAGAACCCACAATCAAAGAAATCATTAGGCTATTATTTCCTTTGTAAACAATAGCTTTTAACTTACCGAAAAAATAAAACCGCACTAGTATTCTTTCATGCTCCAACTTATAGAAAATTCCAAACAGTCTCTTTCCAAAACTGCAATTATAGATTCTGACAACAGCTATTCCTACCAAGATTTGCTGGATAGAAGCCATGGAATCTGCGATGTTTTACTACGCGATCGACCTGATCTAAATGAAGCTAGGGTAGCTTTTATGGTGTCTCCCGGAATAGATTATGCAGCTGCGCATTGGGGCATCTGGAGAGCTGGAGGCATTGCAGTTCCACTTTGTATTACTTATCCCCTGCCTTCATTGGCTTATGTCATCGAAGATACGCATGCAGAATATTTAATCGTAAGCCCTGAATATGTCTCCATTCTGGAAAAATATAAAACAGATTCAAACATACAATTCATTGAAATAAACTCGGTTTTTCAGACAGGAAAAATCGACCTGCCAGAGATCAGCAAGGACCGGGGCGCTATGATTCTTTACACTTCTGGCACGACTGCACTGCCAAAAGGAGTATTAACTACACATGAAATTATAGAGGCACAGATCAGTACGCTTGTGAAAGCTTGGAATTGGTCTTCTGGTGATCATATCCTAGAAATACTCCCGCTTCATCATGTCCACGGAATTATCAATGTGCTTTGCTGCGCGCTATGGTCTGGTGCCACAGTGCAATTTCTTAACCCATTCCATGCTAAAGCGGTTTTCACGATTTTCGAAGAGGGCAAACTCAATGTTTTCATGGCAGTGCCTACAATCTATTTCAAATTGATTTCTGAATTCGAGAGACTTCCAATCAATGAGCAAAAAAATCTATCTGCGGCACTGGCAAGGTTTAGACTGATGGTCTCTGGATCTGCTGCTTTACCGGTTTCTGTAATGGAAAAATGGAAAGAAATCTCTGGACATTACTTGCTGGAGCGCTACGGAATGACAGAAATAGGCATGGCAATCAGTAACCCATATACTGGAGAACGGAGAGCTGGTCACATAGGTCAACCTCTGCCCAATGTAGAAATAAGAACTGTGGATGAGGATAACAATATTGTCCCAGATGGCGAACCTGGAGAGATACAAGTAAAAGGCCCTTGCGTATTTAAAGAATATTGGGGCAAGGCCGAGGCAACAGCAAAAAGCTTTACAGAAGACGGATGGTTCATGACTGGAGATATCGCGGTAATGGAAGATGGTTATTATCGAATTCTCGGTCGTGATTCCATTGACATTATTAAATCTGGCGGGTATAAAATCTCAGCTTTAGAGATTGAGGAAGTTTTGCGAAAGCATACTCAAATCCAAGACTGTGGCGTAGTAGGAATCCCAAATGAAGAATGGGGAGAACTTGTCGTAGCAGCTTTGGTGTGTGAAGATCACCCCGATCTAGAGGAACTTAATCAGTGGATGCGAGAAAGAATGCCTTCCTATAAAACTCCCCGCAACTATATTTTCATAGAAGATTTACCACGAAATGCGATGGGAAAAGTAACCAAGAATGACTTGAAAAAACTTTTCTGATATGCTCATATATGGTGTAGCACTTCTCTCCTTTTCCTACCTCATCGGTCAGTGGCTTGGAGAGCTCCTTGGTAAACTCATCGGCATTAATTCCAATGTCGGTGGAGTCGGTTTTGCCATGATCATTCTGATGCTTCTCAAAGAATTATTTGAGAGAAAGGGCTGGTGGAAGCATGAAATGATCTCCGGAATTGATTTTTGGAATAAATTGTACATCCCTGTCGTGATTGCCATGGCTGCCAGCTTAAATGTAAAGGCAGCTATCTCCAGTGGAAACTTGGCCATTGTTGTTGGAATAATTCCAGTAATTCTCGCCTTTGTATTTTTCCCATTTCTCATGAAAGCATTTAAGCAAAACTGAAATGGATGAATTGCTAAAGGTGTTTGATAAAAATGCATTGATAGTAGGCTTTCTTGCCATTGGATTGCTCGCCTATCTTTCGGATTTATTTTCTAAAAAAGTATTGAATGGCAGAATTCCAGGATCTGCTATTGCCATCTTTTTGGGATTGGTTTTGGGATATGTGGGAGGAATTTTTACAGGTGGGGAACAGGGATTGGCTGACATTCCAATTTTCCGTGGAGTTGGAATATTGGGAGGTTCTATGTTCCGGGATTTTGCAATCGTAGCTACGGCAATGGGTGCAAGTTTTTTACTCATCAAGAAGTCTGGTTTGTTAGGACTTATCTCTCTGATTTTTGGAATTCTGCTATTTTTCATATCAGGAGTAGCCATGGCTTGGCTATGGGGGTATCGAGATGCAGTAAGCTTAGCTACAATCGGTGCAGGCGCATGCACATATATTGTTGGTCCTGTCACAGGAGCTGCTTTGGGAGCAAGTTCGGAGGTGATTGCTCTTAGCATAGCCGCTGGAGTGGTCAAGACTATAGCTGTGACTATTTTCACACCTATCTTGGCAGAAAAAATCAGCTTAAATGACCCTGGATCAGCAATGGCTTTCGGAGGGATCATGGGGACATCAAGCGGAGTCGCCGCAGGATTGGCGGCTACCGATCCCAAACTCGTCCCTTATGGAGCTGTAACTGCCACATTTTATACAGGTTTGGGCTGTTTGCTTTGCCCTTCACTCCTGTACTATATAATCGAAATATTGCTCTAGCTTACGCCAAATGATCCTTATTCACTGGCTCTCTCAATAAGTCGTCTCCAAAGATTATTCTACTGTGATTGTCACTCCATATTGGCTATGCTTGCCACTTCCAGGGTATTTCTTTCAAAAATCGGTTAAGAAAACTCTTCCTTATAAAAGCATTCTGGATGTAGATTTAGGATGCTTTTTACTTATATCTTCTTCCTGCCAAGAACTTTCGCATGGTTGAATACCTTTGTACTCGTAGCAATCCTACTAGTATGCCCCTGATATACGTCAAAAATATGGTCTGTCCACGATGCATCACTTCGGTGAAGGAAGCGTTGGATCAGCTGCAACTCTCCTACTCTACTCTAGAGTTGGGAAAAATAACACTGGACTCTTCACCGAGCATTCCTCAGAAAAATCAATTGGCAAAGATGCTGGAGGATCGTGGTTTTGAACTCTTGGAAGAAGGAAAATCTACTTTAATCTCCCAGATTAAAAGTGCACTAATCAAACAAATTCAGTATTCTGATGAACCTTTATCTGAAAACTATTCGACATTTATCTCAGAAAAGCTCAATTACGAATACACTTATCTGAGTAAACTTTTTTCTCAAGTAGAAGGCATAACTATTGAGAAGTTTATCACCAAATTGAAAATCGAGCGAGTGAAAGAATTGATTTTTTACAAAAATAAAAACCTTTCTGAAATCGCTGATCAACTTGGCTACAGCAGCGTGGCATATCTTTCTTCCCAGTTCAAAAAAGAGACTGGAATGACCCCATCAGCTTTTAAAAATCAAGCTCAACCCCAACGAAAAAGCTTGGACCAGATCTAAGGTTTAATAGGAAAGTGTACATTCTTAGTTATTTTTTAAAGTATTGAGACAGATTAAAGGCACCACTGAGCTTATGCTGTATCAAATGAAATTTACTTGTAGAAAGATCTCGAGCGTTTATCTTTGGGTCAGAAAGAAAAATTCACTGGTTAGACTTATCAAAATCATTAACAGAAATTTTAAATCACTTTATTTCCAATACAGGTAAGATATTCATAGAGTTTTTAATATTCTTCATTTTTCTAATAAACCTCATTCTATCAATTAACCCTCAAATTCACATGATTTTGAACAAACATGTAGGCTTGCTCACCGCTGCATTAGCTCTCCAGCTAAGTATCGTGCAAGCACAGCAAAATCCTGTCAAGCTAGATCTTAAATCCTTCGAAGGAAATAAAAGTAGCTGGTCAGAAGTAGGAAAAGTCTGGGCTGATCCAGCAGTTCCTAATGAACTTCAATCCTCAGATGGATCTGGAGTTATGGCAAATCTACCTTCGAAGAAAAAACCAGGAGTTGACATTATTTCCAAAGAGAAATTCGGAGATGTAGACCTCTCTTTAGAGTACTTGGTCGCTCCGGGGTCCAACTCAGGTGTTTACCTTCAAGGAAACTATGAAGTTCAAATTCTGGATAGCTGGACTACCTCCACCACCAAGCCGGGTGACAATGGTGGAATCTACCAACGCTGGGACGAAAGTAAGCCTGAAGGCCAAAAAGGCTACCAAGGATATGCTCCACGTCAAAATGCCAGCAAAGCACCTGGCGTTTGGCAAAAGCTCGAAGTCTCTTTTCAAGCTCCAAAATTTGATGCCTCAGGCAAAAAAATCGAAAATGCACGTTTTCTATCAGTGAAACTTAACGGTGTGACCATCCACGAAAATCTAGAGGTCTACGGTCCTACCCGTGGATCAATAACCGCTGAAGATGTGGCTGAAGGTCCACTTAGAATCCAAGGAGATCACGGTGCGGTTGCTTTTAGAAACATCGAAATCACTCCATTCGATGCCACAGATCCAACCGTATCTAATGTGAGCTATGAAACTTACCAAGGTTCATTCAACAGTTTGGAAGAGTTAGCAGGAAAGACTGTTGCTGCTAAAGGAAGTGTTGGTTCATTGAAAGAAGTTCCTGCCTCCGTTTCAGATGTCAACTTGACCAAATACACAGCAAATCTAAACATAGCTGAAGCTGGCGAATATGAAATCACACTTCAGGTTCCAGGAGGAATGGCAGGCTTTGCAGTTGGGAGTGAAAGCATTTCAAATCTTTCCAATAGAGGAGTGAGAGTCAAAAAGCAATTATCAGCTGGTAACAATCCAATCCAGATCATAGCTTCCAAAAACAGAAACTGGTCAGTAGATGGATTCAATCTTTCTATCTCTGGATCTGGTCTTAGAAACACAGATCTTTTGGTTTCAGAAGCTGGAGCTTACCAAGAAACAGATCCAATTTTGGTAGATGCTGATGAGACTCCGATTTTGCGGAGCTTCCGGGATATTCCAAATTTCAAAAGATTAAGTCATGTCGTATCTGTAGCCAGCAAAGAACAGGTGAATTATGCCTTTGACATGGAAACAGGTACGCTGATCCAAGTGTGGAGAGGTGAGTTTTTGGATGCTACCCCTATGTGGAATAGCCGTGGAAATGGTGTTTCTGTACCACGTGGCGCAGTGATCAATATAAATTCTCCGGCAGTAAACGCTGTAAACAGCAACTTCAGCGCCTCAGAAGAATTCAGAACAAAGGGCTACCAGCTAAAGAATGGCCCGGAAGATATTGTTTTCACCTATCAACTTGCCGGTCAAACTGTACAAGATCAAATCAACGTATTGGAATCCGGTAAAGGAATCAACAGAATGGTTTCCGGCATTGGCACTGGTTTTTACAAAGTAGCGGCAGGAACAGAGATCAAAAAGATCAAAAAAGGTTTTTACCTGCTTCCTGACACAGGTTTGTACCTGGAATACGATGAAGCAACTTATGGTGCTCCTGTGACTCACGCCACTGCTGGCGGCGAGGGTATTTTCTTGCCTGCAAAAGGAAACATCGTTTACAATCTTCTCTTTTAATCCAAGGACAGCGCAAAGAGGAAATCGAGCATGACGAAGAACGACACACAGTGGGATGATAATTAACCATGCGAGATTCCATGTGACCTTTGAAAAATATAAACACATGAAAACATTACTAAAGAATAAATTCACAAAAATTGCCTTTGGACTAGCTGCAGTAATTCAGCTCCTGCCAGGGCAAGTCGAAGCACAGGAATCTCCAAAAGAGGAGGATTTCTTCAAAATCATGCGAGTAACAGCTCCGGAAGGCACTCTTTTGGAAGTTGGTGGTTTGACCGTTTTGCCAAATGGCGACCTCGGCGTAGCCACTCGTAGAGGAGATGTGTTTATTGTAGAAAACCCTACCAGCCCAAAGCCTTTCTTCAGAAAGTTTGCTTCTGGACTTCATGAGATTCTAGGACTTCATTATGAAGATGGAGCATTCTACATGGCACAAAGAGGTGAGCTAACCAAATTGGTCGATACAGATCAAGACGGTACAGCAGACTTGTATGAAACAGTTTATGCCTGGCCTATTTCCGCTCACTATCACGAATATAGCTTCGGCCCAAAGGTAGGGTCTGATGGCTCGTTCTTCGTATCTGCCAATGTCGCTTTCGGCGATCAGGAATGGTGGAGAGGCGAAAGCCGTGTGCCTTACAGAGGCTGGATCATGAAGATCAACCGTGACGGGAGCATGGAGCCTTATGCCACGGGAATGAGATCTCCGGCCGGTTTGGGTATGCTTGGCGACAAATTGGTCTATACCGAAAATCAAGGTGATTACATGGGGTCAGGTGGGCTATGGTTCATCGACAAAGGTGATTTTACTGGACACCCAGCAGGTTTAGCATGGACTGGCCTTCCAGATTCTCCATTGAAATTGACAACTGAGGAATTCAATAAAGTCGTTGATCCACAGAAAGTACCTAATGGAACTGGTGGATTTGAAAAACCTGAGAATGTAATGGACGCACCTTACATCACCATGGCACAAGCCAAGGAAGAACTTCCTGATTTAAAGCTTCCTGCTGTTTGGTTGCCTCATGGTATCCAAGGTATTTCTAACTCTGAGCCAATACTAATACCAGAAGGAAATTTTGGTCCTTTTGGAGGTCAGGTTTTGGTAGGTGACCAAGGTCAAAGTAAAATCATGCGTCTCTTCCTGGAAGAAGTGAATGGTGTGATGCAAGGTGCTTCCATCGATTTCAGATCTGGCTTCCAATCAGGTATCTTGAGAATGGCGTGGGCGCCCGACAAGTCCCTATTTATTGGCGAGACAAACCGCGGTTGGGGTTCAGCAGGTGAGGCAAATGAAGGTTTGCAACGTCTAGTCTGGAATAATAACATTCCATTCGAGATGAGAACTGTAAAAGCTCAACCTGACGGATTCCTAATCGAATTCACCAAACCGGTGGACAGAGCTTCAGCTGAAGATTTAACTTCTTACACCGTGGAAAGCTTTACCTACAAGTACCATCCTGTTTACGGTAGCCCACCTGTGGACAATAAAACACTAAAAGTATTAGGCGTGGAAGTCGCTACAGATGGTATGTCTGCAAGAATTGCAGTGGAAGGTTTGAGACCTTATTTCGTTCACAAAATCAGTCTTAATGGAGTGAGAGCGGTGGATGGAAGCTTCTCTTTGGTACACCCAGATGCTTATTACACGTTAAATAGCATTCCTTCCGGAGCTAAAATGGTAATCAAAACACCTGCTTCAGAGCCAGTGAAGGAAGCGGCAGCAAAACAAGATGCCACGAAACCAGCTCCTGCGAAAACGGTCACTTCAGCAATTCCTACAGATGCAGAGATCAAATCAATCTTGGCTAAAAACACCTGCTCAGCTTGTCATCAACAAGACAAAAAGGTAATTGGCCCGCCCTACACAGAGGTAGCTAAAAGAAGATATTCAGACGAAAAAATCGTCGAACTGATCTATAATCCTCAGCCTCAGAACTGGCCCGATTATCCTACTGAAATGCCTCCTATGGCTCAAGTATCCAAAGAAGATGCAATGAAAATCGCAAAATGGATTAATTCATTGAGATAAAAATCAGTTCAGCCTATAGATTATTGAAAAGGCTTAGTGATTTATTTCGCTAGGCCTTTTTTCGGTTTTTGCCACCAAGAACACGAAGGTTCGCAAAGCTTTATATGGGAAATAGATTTCCTTGAGCCATCCCTTTTCTATGTATGTCTATGTGACTATGTTGTTAAGAATAATCTAAAATACTTTTTTATAAACCATATAGAATCATGGAACTCATAGAATTAATCTACAATCCTCATACTCAAAATCGGGCTTTTAAATTATAGCCTTTAAGACCATGATAAGCCAATAATTAGCGCTCTCTGTGAGAAACTCTGTGCACTTTGTGGTTAACTCCAAAATCTTATAACTTTTCCACCCAATTCCATAACACTACCCTCCCTGAGTCTTTCTAAGTTTGTAATGTCAAATAAAGTCAAACAACCCATGGCAGAACAAACTCAAACATTACACAAACAAACTTTTCCTGTCACCGGCATGACTTGCGCAGCTTGTGCATCCAGTGTGGAAACCATCCTTGCACATACAGATGGTGTGAAATCTGCCCAAGTCAATTTCGCTTCAAGTACTGTTTTAGTAGAGTACTCGGATATAGTAAATCCAGAAGGCCTGAACGAAGCGCTTTCAGCAATTGGATATGGTCTGATCACGGAGACAGAAAATACGGATGAAACTGTCTCAACCAACCTAGCTGAACATTACCAAAAACTAAAAAGACATACAATCGGAGCGGCTATTTTAACCCTTCCTATTTTCATTATAGGAATGTTTTTCATGCACTGGAAGCCGGGAACGTGGATTTCGCTTGCCTTAGCCATCCCAGTACTATCGGTTTTTGGAAGAAGATTTTTTATCAGTGCGTGGAAACAGGCTACTCATAAAAGTGTAAACATGGACACACTGGTGGCTCTCAGTACTGGAATAGCGTTTATTTTCAGTCTTTTCAACACTCTATTTCCAGAGTTTTGGGTGAGCAGGGGTTTTGAACCTCATGTCTATTACGAAGCGGCCACGGTAATTATCACCTTTATCCTGTTTGGGAAAATGCTGGAAGAAAAAGCGAAGTCCAAAACTTCCTCTGCACTCAAAAATCTAATGGGGCTTCAGCCAAAAACATTGAAAGTAATTGTTGATGGTCAGGAAAAAGAAATCCTAATCTCCGAAGTGCAAAAAGGATATGAAATCATCGTGCGTCCGGGGGAAAAAATACCAGTGGATGGGAAAGTGCTTTCCGGTAATTCCTTTGTGAATGAAAGCATGATCAGTGGTGAACCTCTTGCAGTGGAGAAATCAGAAAAAGATAAAGTTTTCGCAGGTACTATCAATCAAAAGGGAAGCTTCCATTTCAAGGCTGAGAAAGTTGGTAGTGAAACTCTCCTGTCCCAAATAATCAAACGAGTTCAAGAAGCCCAGGGCAGCAAAGCTCCCGTCCAAAAACTGGTTGATAAAATTGCTTCAATTTTCGTCCCAATAGTCATTGGGATATCAATTTTGACTTTTGCGGTTTGGATGTTTGTTGGTGGTGAAGATGCATTATCACATGCGATCCTTAACGCTGTTGCCGTACTGGTAATTGCTTGCCCCTGTGCGCTGGGATTGGCCACCCCAACTGCTATTATGGTTGGAATTGGCAAAGGAGCTGAAAACAACATTCTGATCAAAGACGCGGAAAGTCTGGAAATAGCTCATCGAGTCAATACGATTATTCTGGATAAAACAGGAACTATTACCGCCGGAAAACCAACTGTATCCAACATCAACTGGGAAAGCGAAGAGATAAAAAGCCAGTTTGCTCCAGTCCTACTCGCCATTGAATCTAAGTCAGAACATCCTTTGGCAGATGCGGTAGGCAAAAAACTTATCGAAGAAGGAGTTAAATCTGAAGCAATCGAAGATTTTCAAAGCTTAACAGGAAGAGGAGTACAAGCGAAAAATCTAGCTGGAGAATCCTTCTTTATTGGGAATTCCAAACTGATCCAGTCACATGGAATCTCGATGAATTCTGAATTGGACACCCTTGCCAATACATGGAGTAAAGAAGCAAAAACAGTCATTTTCTTTGCTAATGAAAAATCTGTGCTTGCTGTATTAGCAATTTCCGATGAAATCAAACCTAGCTCCAAATCAGCTATTCAAAAGCTAAAAGAAAAGGGAATTGATGTTTACATGCTAACTGGCGATAATCAGCAGACCGCCAGTGCAGTTGCAAAGCAAGTCGGTTTGACTGATTTCAAAGCAGAAGTAATGCCATCAGACAAGTCTGATTTCGTGAAAGATCTTCAGGCGCAAGGCAAAATTGTAGCCATGGTCGGGGATGGAATCAATGATTCGGAAGCGTTGGCACAAGCTGATGTCAGCATAGCAATGGGACACGGTTCGGACATTGCAATGGATGTGGCCAAAATGACCATCATCTCCTCCGATTTGGAGGTCATTCCGAAAGCATTGAATTTATCCGGTCAAACTGTTCGGGGAATAAAGGAGAACCTATTCTGGGCATTTATTTATAATCTTATCGGTATCCCAATTGCCGCAGGCGTTCTTTATCCAATCAATGGATTCCTGCTCGATCCCATGATCGCCGGTGCGGCTATGGCCTTTAGCTCCGTGTCGGTGGTATTAAATAGCCTTAGGCTGAAAAGCAAACGTATTTAAACTTCTTTATTCGACATTGAACATTCATCATTTGATATTAATGCCAAGAGACAAGAACCAAGAAAAAGAAGTATCAAGTAGCTAGTATCAAGAATCTAAACCGGATATAACCCTTCGACACAGCTCAGGGTGACAGCTAAAACATAAAAACTTTAAAATTAAAATAAAATGAAAACTCAAAAATTCAAAACCAACATCAATTGTGGCAATTGCCTGGCAAAGGTCACTCCTATTTTAGATGCAGAACCTAAGATCAAATCCTGGGAGGTGGATTTGCAAAGTGAAGACAGAATTCTAACTGTAGAATCTGAAGACATCTCGCCTGATGAAGTATTTAAAACTGTCTTGAAAGCTGGCTTTATAGCAAAACCAGAATAATTTCTGAAATTCACCGAATGAAGTCATTTCTAAAACTCGCATTCATCTCTGGAATCCTGCTCTTTTCAGGAGGTCTTTTAGCACAACAAAACGTAGCTTTACCCATCGTGAAATCAAGCATAAAAGGAATCAATATCTACGGAAAAACGGTCGATAACCAGACCCGATGTCAACACTGGCATTCGGATCTGGATATCATTGCTATTAAATTCAAGTGTTGCGATAAGTACTATCCTTGTTTTTCTTGTCATGAGGAGGAAGCTGACCACAAATCAGAAGTTTGGCCAAAAACTGAGTTTGACAGCAAGTCGATTCTCTGTGGAGTATGTGGCACAGAATTGACAATTTCGGAATATCAGGCCAGCGGAAATACCTGCCCTAACTGCACAGCTGCTTTCAATCCAGGTTGCAGCAAGCACTATCATTTGTACTTTGAGACTGATTCGGGCAAAAAGTAAATTCCTCCAAATCCCTAACTAGTAATCTGAATTTTAGCCAAAAAAAACAACATTTCCCCTGAGCAAGCTTTCCTACCTGTGGTTTCTAGTCTAAAGCCTTCCATTACGAAAAGCATAGTAATTAAGTGTATTGGACTTAAATCTGATAATCAGATTAGCATTTTTTAACCTATTTGTTTTACCCAATAATTCAAGATATTTGATTATTAAATCAATAGATATGGCATCACAGACGGAAGAGAACTACTTGAAATCACTTTTCAACTTAGCGAATGAAAAGAATGAGGTAAATATCTCAGAGCTGGCTACACAGATGCAAGTCAGCATGCCGACAGTGAATAGCATGGTAAAGACCTTACAAAAACATGATTGGTTGATCTATGAAAAATATAAACCTGTCACACTCACTACAAAAGGAAAAAAGGAGGCTGCTCTGATTATCCGAAAGCACCGGCTTACGGAGATGTTTTTGGTAAATAAAATGGGATTTGGCTGGGAGGAAGTTCATGAAATCGCTGAGCAGGTGGAACACATCCATTCTCCCAAGTTCTTCGAGCGAATGGATGAAATGATGAGCTTTCCTACCATCGACCCACACGGCTCACCTATTCCCGACAAACAAGGTCGCATGCAAGAGATCAACTACCTCAGTCTCTCTAAAGCCAAAGCCGGACAAACCGTAATACTGGCTGCTCTTACCAATTCTTCCACTGAATTCTTAGAGTTTCTTAATGGAAGAAGTCTCAGTTTAGGTACCGAACTGACGATTCGCTCCAAGGAAGCTTACGATCACAGCATTGTTGTCAGTTATTCTGATCATCCCAGTGAAACACTCTCTGAAAAAGTCTGTGAGAAGTTATTGGTGAAGGTGGTGGAGTAAGAATTTTCTCCCCTTGGTCAAATAATTGTTACATTATCCTAGAACTAATAGTTAGCACATGATAATAGACGTACATACCCACATCAATAACTACCATGAAGAGCGGGTCGTTTCGCTGGAAGACTGCCTGAATAAATTGACCGAAACTATGGAGGAAAATCAAGTGGATTATTCACTTGTGCTTACTTCTTACAAAGTAAATGAACACAGACCAAGCACCAAAAAGGTGGTTGAGGCGATTGCAAACAGGAAAAATCTTGGTGTTGTAGCTGGGATCAGCTACCTGAATTATAACCATCGAGACTTGCGGGAAATCGCAGAATACCTGGAATCCGGGCTGATCAAAGGACTTAAATTCTATCCCGGATACGAACCTTTTTACCCAAATGATATGCGGATGAAGGTAGTCTATGATATGGCAATAGAATATGATGTTCCAGTGATGTTTCATTCCGGAGACACTTATTCTCCCACAGGAAGGGTAAAATATTCCCACCCGATCCACATTGATGATCTGGCGGTAGATTTTCCTGACTTAAAAATTGTCATCTGCCATGTGGGTAATCCCTGGATCAAAGACTGCATGGAAGTCACTTACAAAAACACGAATGTTCATGCTGATTTTTCTGGCTTGGTACTGGGAAATTTCTCCGAGAAGTTTGAGCGATTTATGAAAACAGAATTGGAGCAGATGATCACCTATGCCGGCAATCCAAAGTATTTGCTTTACGGGACTGACTGGCCTATTTCTTCAATGAAATCCTACTTGAATTTTATGAAAAATCTGGATTTGCCAGATGATAAGAAAGAAATGATCCTTTGGCAAAATGCCGCTGAATTATTCAAAATCGATGTGAATAAGATCAAGTAACATTCCTCAATTACCCTTTTTATGGAATACCGAAAGTTAGGAAACACCGGAATGGAATTGTCAATTCTTGGTTTTGGTGCATCACCCATGGGTGACGTTTTTAATGTTTCTGACGAAAAAGACGGTTACCGAGCCGTTCACTATGCGATAGATCATGGTGTGAATCTCTTCGATGTTTCTCCTTTTTATGGTCTTACTTTAGCGGAAAAGCGACTTGGAAATGCACTCGAAGGAAAGCGTGACCAAGTTATTTTGGCTACCAAATGTGGACGTTATGATCTGCAGGAATTCGATTTTTCTGAAAAGCGGATTCTGGAAAGTGTAGAGGAGTCTCTTGATAGACTGAAAACAGATTACGTTGACTTACTTCAGCTTCATGACATCGAATTTGTAGACAAAGAACAGATTCTGAATGAAGCTTGGCCAACGCTGCTTAAACTCAAAGAGTCTGGAAAAGCCCGATTCATTGGCATCACAGGACTTCCAGTAAACTATCTAGCTGAAATCACGAGAAATATCGATGTGGACTCGGTGTTATCATGGGCTCATTATAATTTATTAGAAGACGAAATCAATCGGGAACTAGTGCCACTTTCTAAAGAAAAAGGCTTTGGCTTGATGAATGCTGCTCCTTTGATGCAACGCATACTCTCAGATGGGGAGTTGCCAGAGTGGCACCGATCTCCACCGGCAATGAAAGCAATGCAATCAGAATTGCTTAAGCTTTGTGCGAACTATGGCGTAAAACTAAGTGACGTGGCCATACGCTATGCAATGGATCATCCCGATATTACGACCACGATAGTGGGTATGTGTGATCTGGCAACCATCACTCAAAATGTAAGGGTGCTTGATTTCCGAATTCCTGTCGGATTGCTAGAAGAAATCCAAACACTGGTAGCTCCTGTCAAAAACCAAATGTGGTATGAAGGCAAGCCAGAGAATAATATTTAAGAAAAAGAAGGAAGACAGGAGACGGGAGACAGAAGTAGCCTATTCACCAGTGCTTACCAAATCCTATAGTCAATTTATCTACAGCTAGCAAAGAAGTAGAAATCAAAATAAACAAACAATAACTCAAACCTTATGAAAGCACTAGTTCTAACTGATATCGGTAAAACAGAACTCCGAGAAATCGAAAAACCAACTCCAAAATCGGAAGAAGTTCTCCTTAAAGTTGGAATGGTGGGCTTTTGCGGTGGGGATCTGAATAGTTACCGAGGTCTTTTTCCACTGCAAGAATATCCGAATATTCTAGGCCATGAAGTTGGTGGCACGATTGAGGGATTAGGTAAGGATGTTCCTGCTGATATCAAAGTCGGTATGAAAGTAACGGTTTATCCATATTTGAATTGTGGAAAATGCATCGCCTGCCGCAAAGGCGCGCGTAATGCCTGCAAAGAAAATAAGACCATGGGTGTACGTCGTCCAGGAGCTATGTGTAGATACATTGCTTTGCCTTGGCAGGATGTATTTCCCTCGGAGAAATTATCGCTCCGTGAACTAGCTCTGACAGAGCCTCTTACAGTTGGTTTTCACTCTGTGAACCGTGCTAAAGTCACTTCTCAGGATCGTGTAGCAATAATAGGATGTGGAATTGTAGGATTGGGTGCTGTAGCTGCAGCAGTAGATCGGGGTGCGGAAGTAATAGCCATTGATCTTGATGACGCCAAACTAGAGATCGCGAAGAAAATCGGAGTTAAGCATACCATTAACCCAAAGAACGTAGATCTGCATCAGGCTCTCCAAGAAATGACTACCAACGATGGTCCTGACGTAATTATTGAAGCGGTGGGTAGTCCGATTACTTATCGCCAGGCCGTAGAAGAAGTGGCCTTCACGGGAAGAGTTGTTTGCATAGGCTATGCAAAAGCGCCTGTGGAATTCAATACTTCCCTCTTTGTGCAAAAGGAAATAGAAATCCTGGGATCGAGAAACTGCACCACAGAATTCCCTGAAGTGATCAGCTATCTGGAGCAGGGAAAATTTCCTGTAAATGAAGTGATCAGCAAAGTAGTGACCCTAGATGAGTCCGAAAAGGCACTTGCAGATTGGGCTGATGATCAGCAGGGTATAATTAAAATAATGATTGATTTTGACAACTAACGAAATGATAAAGTCCTGCGTAACAATCGCTCTAGTACCTCAAATTAAAACTGGCCCTTGGATTTTTTGGGAAGACCTAGAAGCTGGGATGGCAAAAGCTTCCAATCTTGGCTTTGATGCGATAGAGCTTTTCACAGCTTCAGCTGATGCAATTGAAATCCAGAGACTCAAAGAACTATTGGATAAATATTCCCTTAAACTCGCGGCTGTTGGAACGGGTGCTGGTAAGGTCATTCATGGCGTAACACTTACTGACACTGATTCAGAAATTCGTAAAAAAGCTATATCCTTCATCTCAGATATGATTGACTTTGGTGCTGCTTTCGGAGCTCCGGCAATTATCGGCTCCATGCAGGGAAATGTACTTCCTGGAAAAGATCGGGAAGAAACTATGTCTTGGCTTGCGAAAGGATTGAATCAATTGGGAATGCATGCTGAATCAAAAGGAGTGACACTGATTTATGAACCTCTAAATCGCTACGAAACGAATTTACTCAACACAATAGAAGCTGGGTCAAAATTCCTGGATTCTTTAGAAACCAAGTCAGTGAAGCTTTTGGCAGATTTATTCCACATGAATATTGAAGAAGGCAATTTGGAAGAAAGCATTTTGAACTGGGGGAAAAGCATCGGCCACGTACATTTTGCGGATAGCAACAGAAGACCTATGGGTTTTGGACATACTCCCATGAAAGGAATAGCAGAAGCGCTTAAAACAATTGGCTACTTAGGCTATGCATCAGCGGAAGCTTTCCCCTACCCAGATCCCGACGCTGCAGCTGAGCAGACTATTCAAGAATTTAGAAAATGGTTTAATTGATGTACGAAATACGATTGACGATTTACGAGATTTCTAGGTTCTCCAACCCATGAATTTTCAAGTGAACCGTATTTTAGCATGAAGTATATCACTTCTTTGCTATAGCTTCTGAAATCTAATGTCTTGATTCTAACATCTACCTATCCACTTGATACTTAAAAATGAAACGTTTTGCACTTACACTAGACCTTATTGATGACGAGAAATCTATCAGAGAATACGAGCAGCATCATGCCAAAGGTGCTGCTTGGCCAGAAGTTACCCAACATGATATAGATGCTGGAATTCTCAATATTGAGATATTTCGCACAGGAAATCGCATGTTTATGCTTCTGGAAACGGTAGATGAATTCGACTTCGAAGAAAAGGCAAAGTTCGATGCCTCTAATCCAAAAATTGCAGAATGGGAAGCATTTATGTGGAAGTATCAGCAGCCGATCCCATGGGCAAAACCTGGTGAAAAGTGGGTACTATTGAATAGAATTTTTAAGTCTGGTGAGTAATTAACAAAGTTTGACTAAGCATTTTCTCATTTTATAAGCAATTTACTAGTCCACAAATTTTTCTCACAAATGGAAAACAACATTAAATCCCCTCTACTCCTTATTTTAATTTTGTCTATTTCTGCCTGTACCTACGGACAAAACACAATGACTCCTCCAAAGGGTTATGATCATGATATTGGAACTATGGTGTCCATGTTGGAAAACCTCAGAACAAGGATAATCATGAGTACCCGAAATCTAAATCAGAATCAAACAGATTTTTTATTGGATGATAAAGCCAATCGGATCGGTGCAATGATTATGCATTTGGCTGCGACTGAAGTTTATTATCAGGCTTACACATTTGAAGGAAGAAGTTATAATGAAGAGGAAAAAGAGATATGGGAAACTGCTTTGAACTTGGGCGATGAAGCTAGATCTGAGTTTGTCGGTAAGCCTATTCAATATTATTTAGATATCTGGGCTGAAGTCCGTCAAAAGACAATAGATACACTCAAAACCAAGGATGATAAATGGTTTGCTACTTTAGCAAAAGGTGGGCAGACTGACAATCACTGGGCATGGTTTCACGTTATGGAGCATCAGGCCAACCACATGGGGCAGATAAATATGCTAAGAAGTAGATTGCCTAAATAGACTTTTCCTTATTTAACATCTATTTCAAAAGTTTTCTCAAAAGCCAATCCGTCTTTAGTCAATCCCTCAACTCTCAAATACATACGTTTCAGAGCTTGAGGGATTTTGACTTTAAAAGAATAAAGGACCCTTTTACATTAATCTTTGTCCACTGCATCAACCTCCTCGGTTAAAAAAGCCGCTCGTTTATGAGCGGCTTCAATTATTAATATCCAAGAGTTTTTAACATACTTTCCTCAGTCTGGTCTTTCGCAAAGAGCCGATGAGTAACATTCCCATCTTCATCTTTATCTATCAATACATGCTTTGGCGCTGGGATCAGACAATGTTGGATACCACCATATCCGCCAAGAGATTCTTGATAAGCTCCCGTATGGAAGAAACCTAGATATTGGACTTTCTTCTCTGGCTTGGGAAGGTAAATATTGTACTGGTGAGCTTCAGAGTTGTAATAATCCATACTGTCGCAGGTCAGGCCACCGAGGTTGATATTGTGATATCCTTCATCCCAGTTATTTACTGCAAGCATGATATATTTCTGGTTAAGACCCCAGCTATCAGGCAATTGTGTAATAAATGACCCATCGATCATATACCAAAGCTCTTTGTCATTTTGGAGCTTTTCTTCCAAGACAGAATAAAGCACCGCCCCACTCTCTCCTACTGTATAGCTTCCAAATTCCGTGAAAATATTTGGCTCATCTGTATTGTTTTTGCCACACATCCATTTGATGTTTTTCACGATTTGATCTGCCATGTATTGATAATCATAGTCGAAAAAGACATTTGTTTTGATCGGCCACCCACCTCCAATATCCATGGTATCCAGTGAAGGAGCTATCTTTTTCAGATCTACATATTTCTGGATAAATCGAGTCAATTCTGACCAATAATACGCAGTATCTCTGATCCCTGAATTGATAAAGAAATGCAGCATTTTCAGGCTTACATGCGGATTATCCTTGATCTTATCCTCGTACAGCTGGATGATATCATTGTATCTCACACCTAGTCTAGAGGTGTAAAAACCAAACTTTGGCTCTTCATCAGCAGCGATTCGGATCCCTACTTGGAAGGGTACTTTCACATGCTCCAAGTAATAATCGATTTCAGCCAAATTATCCAAAATCGGCACACAGTTCACAAAGCCGTCATTTAGCAATTCGGTAATATACTGCTTGTACAACTCCCGCTTAAAACCATTACACACGATGAAAGTATCTTTTGTGATTTTGCCCTTGGCATAGAGACTTCTGACCAAAGGAATATCAAAAGTCGAAGATGTCTCAATATGAATATCGTTTTTCAGCGCCTCATTGAGCACAAAGCTGAAGTGAGATGACTTAGTGCAATAGCAATAGGTGTACTTGCCCTTGTAGTCATGCTGCTCCATTGCATTCTTGAAATAGGTCTTGGCATTCTGAATACTCTCGGATATTTTGGGTAAGTACGTAAGCTTGAGCGGAGTGCCATAGGTCTCTATGATCTCCATCATATTTACTCCATTGAAATGCAGTTCATTGTTTTCTACTTTGAATTCTTTGGTAGGAAAATCAAAAGTCTGCTCAATCAGATCTTTGTAGGTATTCATTAGCTAGGTAGTAGGTGTTAAAGCCCTGCAAAAATTGCTTTTTCTCAGGGGAATTCAAACGAAAAAGGGACAAATCCCCAAGGACTGTCCCAATATTAGAAAAACGAAATGATTTCTTAATTTCCTCCAGAACCCAACATTGCATTTTGAAGCAAGAATTGTTCAGAATTGAAATGCATTCTGTTGGTAATTACTTTTTTCAATACTTGTTTGAATTTTACTTCGTTTTGCAAATGCAAAATCAATTGTGAAAAAAATACAGAGACTTCGGACTGACTTGATTCTGGGTAATGAAAGTACGCTGCTTTATCTGAGGAAGAAAATCTCAATTTCAAGCTCTTTGGCTTTCCAGCTTCACTTAATCCTCTGAACAGTGGATAAAGAAAATCGAACTTTTCTTCAAACTTGCACATCCCCTGCATAACTCTATCAGATTTCTGATTAAAAATCTTTACGATCTCCTGCTGGTTAACGGAAACTTTAGAAATGCCAATGGCTAAACTATTCTCCGAATCAATGGATGAAGGATCTGTATGCGATAATGCGCTCATTTTTTATTTGAGATTTATAAGTAACAACGTGTCAAATGTAAAAGAGTTTTTATTATAATCCCATATTCCCTATAATTTTAATAGGGTAATTGAAGCGAAAATTAGGAATACTTATTTAAAGTACTGTTTTTCAGATCTATAGATTTACACCATTAAGTTTTTCTAAAGCTTTATATAATTCTAAATCATTCTTAGCAAAGCAAAATCTAAGAATCTTATGATCCCTTTTATCAGAGAAAAAAACTGAAATTGGAATACTCGCAACCCCCATTTCCTCTGTCAAACGTACGGCCAGCTTATAATCTGATTCCTGAGAAAGATGTGCATAGGATACCATCTGAAAGAAACTTCCTTGGGCAGGGATGAATTCAAAAGGAGTAGCTCTAAGTCCTTCACAGAATAGATCTCTTTTCTTCTGATAGAAATCAGGAAGAGCTAAATAACGCGAAGGATCTGAGAGATAATCTGCCAAAGCATATTGCAAGGGAGTAGCCGTACTGAATGTCAAAAATTGATGAATTTTTCTGAATTCTTCTGTGAGCTTGGGCGGAGCTAAACAATAGCCAATTTTCCATCCAGTCACATGAAAAGTCTTGCCAAATGAGCAGCAAATAAATGTTCGTTCTCTTAAAACCGGATGAGTCAACAGGGATAGATGCGCACGCCCATCAAAGGTGATGTGCTCATAAACTTCATCACTCACAACAAAAATATCTTTGTTATGAATCAGTTCTGCCAGTGTTTTTAGATCATTTTGAGTCCACACATACCCGCTTGGGTTGTGTGGGGTATTCACCATGATCAGCCGTGTTTTGTCAGTGATGGCAGCTTTCACTTTTTCCCAATTCACAGAAAAGTGAGGCAATTCTAAGGGAATAAAAATTGGCCTTCCTCCATTTAATTCTATAGCGGGAGCATAAGAATCATACGCTGGATCAAAGAGGATAACTTCATCACCAGCTGTCACCACGGCTGTCACGGCAGCATACAATGCCTCTGTAGCTCCAGAGACTACTGTTACTTCGCTTTCTGAATCTAGTTCTACGCCATAAACCAATTTGGTCTTCTCTGCAATCCTCTCACGCAAAACCAGTACTCCGCTCATCGGTGCATATTGATTGAATCCTGCTTTCAGGTACTTAGTCACCAAATCGAGCAATGCAGGATCAGAATCAAAACCAGGAAAACCCTGAGAGAGATTAATTGCCCCACAATCAGTTGCGAGTTTCGACATAACCGTGAAAATCGTCGTCCCAACATTGGGAAGTTTGGATGAAATAGACATAGTTCAAAACTATTGATTTTGAGACATGAATCGTAATACAAGCATTATAATTAAGTGAGGAAAAATCTTCATTTCCCGCAAATCTCCACTGAAAAAGTTCTCAGATAGACGCTGATTTTTTAAGTAGAGTTTCTTTTCAAAATGGATTATCGGATCTGCAAAAATCTGCAATAGTCATCTGCAACCATCAGCGGGAAAATTTAAATTTAAAATATTTTTCTCTTTTACATTTTTGAGGGTTGCTCATTGAAAATTGACCATTTAAAGGCATTTTTGACTACTTTTGCGACGCTTTATGCTACCCAATATAACTTAAAACTCCTCCCAAGAATGCGTGATATAACATTAGTAGAAGTACGTTCAGAAATAGCCGCTGGCACCCGTGGGGCAAGCATGGGAATTGATGCCTTGAAGATTGCTAGTTTGGATAAGAAGTCTAATTTCTTCACACAGTTTGATCCGATCAACGTACCTGATGCCAATAGTTACCTCTGGAAAGGCAATAGTTTCCCTCATGCCAAGTACATTGATGGAGTATATCAGGTTCTGAAAAATGTCTATTCCACCATCGAATCATTGAGGAAGGAGAAGAAATTCCCAATCGTTTTGGCAGGTGATCACAGTACCGCAGCGGGAACAATAATGGGCATAAAAGCGGCAGACCCTGACAAGAGATTAGGTGTAATCTGGATAGACGCCCATGCAGATTTGCATACTCCTTTCACTACTCCTTCAGGAAATATGCACGGAATGCCATTGGCGATGGTATCTCAGCTTGACAACTTGGATTGTCAAGTGAACGAGCCATCTGAGGAGACTATGGCTATTTGGAAAAAGATAAAAACCCTTGGTGGCGACTTTCCTAAAATTGACCCAAGAAACATCGTTTTTATCACAGTACGAGACACTGAAGCTCCGGAGGATCATTTAATCAAAAATTACGGAATAAAAAACTTTAGCACCCGAGATGTTCGGTCAAGGGGAATAGAGCAGATTGCCACAGAAGCTTTAGAAACATTGAAAGACTGCGATCAACTCTATATTTCATTTGATGTGGATAGTCTGGATAGTTCCATTTCTGTAGGAACAGGTACTCCGGTTGCAGATGGACTGAGTGTGCAGGAAGCCATTGAATTAAACGTGAAACTCATCCAAGACAAGCGTGTCTGCTGCTGGGAAATTGTGGAAGTAAACCCAACGCTTGATTCAGAGAATTTGATGGCAGAGAATGCTTTCGAAGTTCTCGAAGCAACTGTAAAAAGCTTGGTGGATAATTTCTAAGTTTGAAACTACAGAGACCACAGAGGGTAGCACGGAGAGCGCAATGAATAATTATACCTAACTTTCCTAGTAAAAATTTACTGATTATTTAAAAATTTCAGCTCAAATGAGGGACAGCTATAATTTGGCTTTCGAAAATGACCTCGCCACCAAAGTGATAGGAATCGCTATGGAAGTTCCCACACAATTAGGGCCTGGTTTATTAGAAAATGCTTACAAACAAGCCTTAGCTTTCAAACTCAAAAATGCGGGGTTTGCTATCGAAGTAGAAAAAAAAATGCCATTGCTTATTGACGGAGTAGAATTAGAAAATGGCTATTGCATTGATATTTTAGTGGAAAGAAAGCTAGTTTTGGAACTGAAAGCTGTTGAAAGAACTACAGATATTCATTTTGCCCAAACACTCAATTACGTCAAGCTTGGTAAATTCAGATTAGGACTCTTAATAAATTTCAATGTGCCCAGACTCAAGCTTGGGATTAGAAGAGTAATTAGTACTAAATAATTGCAATTATAAATTCACAGCGCCCTCTGCGAAACCTCTGTGCCCACTGCGGTTAAAAAAATCATGAACATACAAGAATCAATACACCACGGCATTCAGCTTGCCTTTCAGAATATCTTCAATCACGACCTGTCGCTGGATCAAATCAGCCTCGCTCCTACGCGAAAGGAATTTGAAGGCACTTACACTTTTGTTGTTTTTCCTTATCTGAAAGTTTCCAAAGCAACGCCTGAGGCTACCGCCAATCTGATCGGTGAATATCTCAAAAAAAATGTCGATAAAGTGGCAGGATTCAATGTGGTGAAGGGTTTTCTGAATTTGGAACTGGACAACATGATCTGGGTGGGCGTATTTCAAAAGCTTTTTACCAATGAAAATATAGGTCAGCTTCCATCCAACGGTCAAAAAGTGATGGTGGAATATTCCTCCCCCAACACTAACAAACCGCTACATCTTGGACACCTGAGAAATAACTTCTTGGGCTTCTCTGTGGCAAACATCCTAGAAGCAAATGGCTATGAAGTCATCAAAGCTAATCTTGTCAACGACCGAGGAATCCACATTTGTAAATCCATGGTAGCCTATCAGCACTTTGGAAATGGAGAAACTCCGGAAACTTCCGGCCTGAAAGGCGATCACCTGGCGGGCAAATACTATGTGATTTTTGATCAGGAGTACAAAAAGCAAATTGCTGAACTGAAAGAAAAAGGGCAGACCGAAGATAAAGCAAAAAAGAATGCTCCATTGTTGATGGAAGCACAAGAAATGCTTCGCAAATGGGAAGCAAATGATGAGGAAGTTGTCACTCTGTGGAAGCAAATGAATGAGTGGGTATATGCTGGGTTTGAAAAAACCTACCAACGTATGGGGGTTAGTTTTGACAAGTTTTACTACGAATCAGGCACTTATTTATTAGGGAAGGATATTGTAGCTGAAGGCCTGGAAAAAGAAGTTTTCTTTAAGAAAGAAAATGGCTCAGTTTGGGTGGATCTCACTAATGAGGGACTGGATGAAAAGCTTGTACTACGGGGTGATGGCACCTCCGTTTACATCACCCAAGATATGGGAACTGCTGATTTGAAATACGATGATTTCGGGATCAGCAAATCAGTATATGTAGTTGGAAATGAGCAGGATTACCACTTTGATGTTTTATTTAAGATCATGCGAAAACTGGGCAGACCTTACGGAGAAGGACTTTCCCATTTGTCTTATGGCATGGTAGATTTGCCGACTGGGAAAATGAAATCACGTGAGGGAACAGTGGTAGATGCAGATGAGCTGATGCAGGAGATGATAGATACTGCGGCTCAGCATACTAAAGAGCTTGGCAAAATCGATGGGTTTACTGAAGTACAAGCCACAGAGCTTTACGAGATACTTGGAATGGGCGCTTTGAAATACTTCTTGCTGAAAGTAGATCCCAAAAAACGTATGCTTTTCAATCCTCAGGAATCTATCGAATTTCAGGGAAACACAGGACCCTTTATCCAATATTCACATGCTCGCATCGCCTCTATTTTGAGAAAAGCAGAGCAAATCGGAGTGGATTATAAGCAAGCTGATTTTTACAAGCTTACCAAAATTGAAGAATCAGAGTCGAGCCTGATTTACTTGCTTAATGATTTTGAAAAAAAAATATCTCAAGCTGGGTTGGATTATTCCCCTGCTATATTAGCACAATACCTTTTCGATTTAGCTAAGGAATACAATAGATTCTATGCAGATCTTCCTATATTTCTGGAAAATGACCCAACTGTTCTTTCTTTCCGCGTAGCGCTTTCGGCACACACCGCCAAAACTCTCAAAAAAGGAATGCGACTACTAGGAATCACTGTACCTGAACGAATGTAATCATGAAATCAAGCATGTATCCATCACCCAGTGAGATCATTATCAACCATGCGAGATTCTCCCGAATCGAGTTCGGGACAGGCTATGTGGCCTATAAAAAACAAATTATAAACAGATGAAAAACTTATTATTTCTAGGCTGTCTTCTCTTACTCGTAAGCGCATACACCATAAGCAAAACTCATAAGTCAAAAGCTACTTCTATAGCTGAAAACACCATGGAAAAATCTTTCTACGAATTCACCATGAAAGACCTGGAAGGAAAAGACGTTGACTTCAGTTCTTTCAAAGGTAAAAAAATCATGGTGGTAAATGTAGCTTCCAAATGCGGCTACACTCCTCAGTATGAAGCTTTGCAAAAGCTATATTCTGAAAATAGTAAAAATCTTGTCATTTTAGGCTTTCCTGCCAACAATTTCGGAGGACAGGAACCGGGTTCAAATGACGAAATCAAGTCCTTCTGTTCAGAAAATTATGGGGTAACCTTCCCTATGTTTGAGAAGATATCTGTAAAAGGCTTCGACAAGCACCCAATCTACAGATGGCTTTCAGATGCAGAATTGAACGGATGGAACAATGAGGAACCTGCCTGGAACTTCTGCAAATATATTTTAGATGAAAAAGGTGAATTGATTAAATTTTTTCCTTCCAAGGTAGATCCTCTAGACAAAGAAATCATCGATATCATCAACGCTTAATCAGAACCTTTTCGACTGAGTGAAACAAACTATTCAATCAAAAAACGAAGCCTGGCTGCATGCGGTCAGGCTTCGTACGTTACCACTGGCGCTGGCAAGCATTTTTGCAGGATCTTTTTTGGCAGCATACAAAGACGTTTTCCGATGGGAAATCTTATTACTGGCATCATTTACCACTATATTTCTACAAATACTCTCCAACCTCTCCAATGACTATGGTGACACCGTCAATGGGGCTGATCACTCTGACCGCCAAGGCCCCATGAGAGCCGTACAATCAGGGTTGATTTCTTTGCCTGAAATGAAAAGGGCAATGTATCTTTTTGGTATTTTGGCGCTAATCGCCGGTTTGTCCCTACTCTATTTGGCCATTCAGGATTGGGCTCTTTTTGGACTATTTTTAGGCTTAGGTCTGGCAGCTATTTGGGCTTCTATTTCCTATACTTCCGGGAGTAATCCATATGGCTATGCAGGTTTTGGTGATATTTCCGTGTTTATCTTCTTTGGTTTACTCGGTGTATATGGCACATACTACCTGCACAGTTTAACTTGGGATAATTCAGTCATTTGGATAGGAATTGCCTTAGGTCTTTTCAGCGCTGCTGTGCTGAACATTAATAACATCCGAGATATAGAATCCGATCAATTTGCGGGAAAGAAGTCTATCCCCGTGAGAATTGGGAAGAAGGCAGCGATTGGTTACAACTGGTTTTTGATTTTGGGAGGAAATTATTGTTTGGTCATCTTTGCTTTTCTTACTGAAGAATGGACATCGCTACTTGCCTTGGCCAATTTTCCATTCATGGTCCAAATTGGAATAAGTGTACAAAAAGGCAAAGATTCCCAGGCTATTGATCCTAATCTGAAAAAAATGGCAATAAGTACCTTAATTTGGGTTGTTCTTTTTGGAATCGGTTTGGTTTTTTTAGGAAAAAGCTGAAAATATTCCTTTACTAATCATGTAAATAGGGGTAATTTGGCATAAACCATTATACAGCAATTATGACTAAAGTACTCGTCCCCTTCGATTTCTCTGAGCAAGCTCAAAATGCACTTGACTTCGCAATTGCCCTTGCCAGTAGCTTTGACACTGTAGAAATTTCCGTTTTAAACGTGGTAGAAATCCCTTCTAGTTCTGGAATGGGCACTATGGGTGGAGGCGATGTAATGCCTGCTATGGATGACCAGATCTTTATCATCGAACTGATTAACCGCCGCAAGGAACAGTTCAAAGAAATGGAAAGTAAGTATGCCGGAAATAGCTATGCATTCAGCACAAAAATAGTTTTGGGTAATGCCTTCCAAAGTATTTCATCTGCGATCGAAGAAGAAGGCCCTGATTTGGTGATCATGGGATCCAAAGGAACCAGCGGTATCGAGGAGATCTTGGTCGGAAGCAATACTGAAAAAGTAGTACGTACGGCTAGTTGCCCAGTGGTCACGGTCAAGGCATACACAGATCCACGTAAATTCAAGAAAATCGTATTTGCAAGTGATTTCCGTGAAGGCCAAGACGAGCTGGCTAATCGAGTAAAAACCCTTCAAAAATGGTTTGATGCAGATCTTTACCTAGTGATCATCAATACGCCAGGAACTTTTGAAACTACACGGGAATCAGCCAACAGAATCAAATTGTTCGTTAATAAGTATCAAATCAAACATGCCGTTGCTGAGATTTACAATTCAAATTCTGAGGAAGCTGGAATTGTGGAGTTTGCAGAAGATATTAAAGCAGATCTGATAGCGATGGCTACACATGGCAGAACAGGTTTAGTTCACCTGTTTACAGGATCTATCGCGGAGGATGTCGTAAATCATGCAAAACGTCCTGTTTGGACATTTAAGACTAAATAAATCTACTAATAGAATAACCACGCCTACTCTTTTGAGTAGGCTTTTTCATTTTAATCATGGCAAAAAAAAACAACGATTGGAAAAAGCGGGATGGAGTGGTGTTTTCCACGAGCAATGATTTTGACTATCAAACTGGGAATGAGGAAAATGAAGAAACTTTAGCTACCAATCAGCAAAACCTAAAAGTAATGCTGGACAAAAAAGCCCGTGCAGGCAAGAAGGTAACCCTAATAGAAGGTTTCGTCGGAAGCGACGATGATCTTAAAGAATTGGGAAAATTGCTAAAGAATAAATGCGGTGTAGGTGGATCGGCAAAAAATGGTGAAATTTTGATCCAAGGTGATCACCGGGACAAAGTAGTTCAGGTACTTCATACAGCCGGATATAAGGCAAAGAAGTCTGGTGGATGAAGTGCCATCGATGTCGATTATTATCAACTTACTATTTCTAATTGGTTAGCTCGATGAAATTAAATGCTCAGGCCACAGCATTCCTAAACCTACCTGAACACCCTTTACGGGAAGATATAGACCTATTGAGAAACCTGATCTTAAATACAAATTTTCAGAGCTTGGATCAGAGCCTCCTCATTTTAAAATAGAAATCTGAGAACTTAATTTAAACTGTTGTTTTTTGAACGAGATTCTATTTATTTCCTTTGCCGTTTTGCTTCGAGTGATGTCAAATCCCCTGGGAAATGTCTTCCAAAAGCAATTAACCCTTCAAGGTTTACACCCACTTTGGGTCAATTTTCTCACTTACTTTCTTCTTGCTTGTATTTGTCTTTTAGGACTAAGTTTCTTAGAAATTAGAGAGCTAGGTAAAGACTTTTGGTTCTACTCTATTATTGGCGGTATTTTCAGTGCCATGGGAAATGCGCTTCTGATCAAGGCACTCCAAAAAGGCAATCTTTCGATACTTGGCCCAATTAACTCTTTCAAATCAATAGTTGGGGTGATTTTCGGGGTATTTCTGTTGGGAGAAATCCCAAACCTATGGGGAATTATTGGAATTGGGATTATCATCTATGGGAGCTATTTGGTACTTGATACGACAGAAGAGCGCTTTACTCCGGCACTACTGAGAAACAAGGACATTCAATTTCGAATCGGGGCAATGATGCTCACAGCGATTGAAGCAGTTTTTGTGAAGAAAGTAATTCTTGCCTCCTCTCCTGCCATTGCCTTCATTTCCTGGTGTATTTTTGGAACCATCTTTTCATTTATAATCCTACTAGCCTTTCGAGTCAGTTTGAAGCGTGAACTTTCAAATCTAAGGATAGACATTTTGGGCAAGTTGATTTTATTACTGGTCTGCATTGGCACTATGCAGCTTACCACAAATTATGTATTTGAAAAAATGGCCGTAGGATATGCACTCTCACTTTTTCAACTCTCCATCATAGTCAGTGTACTATTGGGGTACAGAATTTTTCAGGAAAAAGATATTCGTAAAAAAATCATAGGTTCTGTTATTATGATCGCTGGGTCGGTAATGATTATTTTATTGAAATGAATGTAAGATTGAGGGACTAGCTAGTTCACCTTGAACATTTCCTTTAACCCGGACTATGCATTAGGATTCGTAACGAGGGTTCAAACTGCAAGAAAATCAGTCACTTTGGAGATCGAGTCGTAGCACCGCTACGGTGAGAGCGAAAAGTGAAGCATAGCGACTGATTTTGAAGCGGTTTGAAGCCGTAGTAGATTTGCTAATGCATAATGCAGGTTTAATCTAGCTCCAAATCCCTCACATCCACACTTACCTTCATCTCCTGCTCGCTTCCGCTATAAACGATTCCTTTCAAAGGCGTCACATCAGCAAAATCACGCCCTACGGCTACTCGGATATGTTTATCATTCACCAGTAGATTATTCGTAGCATCAAACTCCACCCAATCATGCCCTGGAATATATATAGCAATCCATGCATGAGAAGCATCTGCTCCTATCATTTTTGGCTTGCCTGGAGGCGGCAAAGTCTCCAGATAACCACTCACATATCGTGCAGCCAAGCCGATTACTCTTAAACAAGCAAGTGAAAAATGTGCAAAGTCCTGACAGACACCTTTTCTGTGCTGGAAAACTTTCTCTAGCGGAGTACTGATATCTGTGAAGCCCGGTGTAAATGTGAAATCTTTGAAAATCCGGGTATTCAAATCAAGCATTGCTGCCATGATCGGACGGCCAGGAGTAAAAGATTTCAATGCATAGGCACTTATTCCATCCACAAATTGAACATGATTCGACTCCAAGTAAAATTGCCGGATATCAGTGGAAGTCTTCGTAGAATGAAGCAAATCAACAACTTTCTCCCAAGGAATTGTTTCGGAAGGTTTCACCGAAATCCACGGCGGAACAGTAAGTTGTACAACACTTTTAGAGCTCACAGTCAAGTTCTTATGCGATCTTTCTATGGAAAAGTACAGGTACTTATTTCCGAAAAAATCAGTCCGTTCAATCTCAGAACTTGGTTTAGGACTAATTTCGCAAGTGTATTCCTCCACATTTTGAAATGGTAAATTCGGCGGAATCTGAAACATCAAATTGTGACATAATGTCGCTGGAAACTCATAGATATAATCTGTGATATGCGTGACTTTGTATTTCATGAGTTTATATTTTGATTTTCAAAGGTCATAACCTGTCCCGTGACGAAGGAAACGGGATAGCCTGTCCCGTCCGCCGCGGCGGATCGGGAGAATATCGCATTGTAAATAATCTTCCCCTTGTGTAACGTTCTCGTCATGCTCGATGTCATATCTCAGGAATTACAGAGGATTGAATCATGCTATATCTTGAATCAGTATGACTAAAATATTTCTCATAAATCGAATCGGAAGTCTCATGTAAAAGCCCAATAATTTGATCCAAAAGTGATGTCAATTCATCAAATTCATTAGTGAGCACATTTGGAATTGAAATCACATCAATATCGCATAACCTGATTTTGGTGATAGCTTCCAGCAATTTCTTACGCTCTACACTGAAAAACTCCTTTTCATCTTGGTTGGGGAGTGTTTTCAAATGATTATCAATCTCCAATATTTGGAAAATCAGCGATCTAGGATTGTCTTCGTGCAATATCAATAAGCTCAATACACCGTGCATCTCCAGATTGGATCGATAGCGATAGCGATAAGTAACCAAGCTTTCATTGCATCGTAAGGTATCTTCCATCAGCTCCTTATTGGACTCAGCATCAAATGACTTACTAAGCATTCCTTTCAAAATCAAACAATTGTTAGATGCGGATTCAATAAACCTTCCAATATTCAACAAATGCCAAGTAGGCTCACGAGTCATGTTGTCAATATTCAGCCCATAAAAAGCCATCAATTTCACCACCATATTATCTAAGCTTTGATACGCTTGCATCAGCGTGGTATCGGATTTCCTCATTCTCGCGAGTTCCTCAGAAATACTGTCCAAAATCCTCCAGGTATCCAAGCTTAATCTATCGCGAACAGAATAAGCATTGGTCAAAAAGGACTGTATGGAATAAGCTAAACTACCGGTTTTAGCTACATTATGAACCAATGCAAGCAATTCAACTTCTGGATTTTTCAGATTCTTCTTCACCGTAAACCCCGGCAAAGTCCCTGTCATCACTGTCAGCGTCTGCAGTAAAGTGCTTAATACAGCATTTTCATGAATATGTATATCCTCGTCCGCTTCATTGTAAGAAAGCAAAGTCATCCTCATCAGACGCACTGCATATGCCGATCGCTCCAGATACCTTCCCAACCAAAATAAACGCTCTCCGGTCCGGCTAGGAAGCACATTTCGCACCAGAGGCTGAATTTTTGCGGGTTTAGTAACAATTGATGAAACATCTTTTCCCTTGCCAAGAACCCAAGTATCCTTGCTAATGCCACCGGTTTGATTTGACACTAAGAAAGCCCCCTTCTCAGGAGAGCTTCTCGATAATCCACCAGGCATTACTTTATAGCTTTTATTTTCCGAATCAGCGACTACATAGCTTCTGAATACAGCATTTCTAGCCTCCAGTTTATTATTGATCCAGGAAGGCGTAGTCGAAAATTCTACCATTTCCTGACCTACATACATGTAAGGGCTTCGACGAATCTCCCGCTTCAAGGCCTCTATTTCAGTTTTTGATAAATCTCCTCCAAAAACCGATTTCTTTTGTGTACCACGATAGATATTGCGGATCACTAAGGAGTCAATATTCTCAAAAACATATTTCATTTCATTAGGCTGACCGCACCACCAAGTAGCTACAGAAGGGAGAATCAAATCTTCACCTAGAAAGTGCTTGCTGATTTTAGGCAAAAAAGCCATTAAACCCGGATTCTCTAATACCCTGCATCCCAACGGGTTAATTACCAGTACTTTCCGTTGCCTCACTGCTTCCATCAGACCTACCACACCTAGATGTGAATCGTTTTTATATTCCAATGGATCACAAAAGACATCATCTACCCGACGAATAATCACATCTACTTTTGCAAGTCCTTTGATGGTTTTCAGCCAAACATACCCGTCACTTACGGTGAGATCTTCCCCAAAAGCCAGCGTAAATCCCATAAAAGAAGAGATGTAGGCATGCTCAAAAAAGGTCTCATTCGTTGGGCCGGGAGAAAGTAAGACCACCCTTGGATTTTCCTTGTTGTTAGTAGTTAGGTTGCTTAGTGTGCTTTTAAAAGTCTGATAATAAGAAGTGATTTTACGGGCGTGATTCTCACGGATCAACTCGGGAAACACCCGCGTCATCGCAGCTCTATTTTCGAATGTATAGCCGGCTCCGGATGGAGCATCGGTGCGATCATGGAGCACCCACATTTTCCCATTTGGGCCGCGTGCCAAATCGGAAGAGTATTGAATCAGCTGCTGATCTCCATCCAACTTGATATTGTGGGCTTGTCTGAGAAACCCTCGGTGATTGTAAATCAATTCAAATGGAATGTGACCCTCTTTGATCAAGGTCTGCTCTCCATATAGATCACTTAAAATCAGATTCAACAACTCCGTTCGCTGAAGCAAGCCTTGCTCAATCCCCTCCCATTCTCCGCTACTAAAAACCATCGGAACAGGATCTAAAATCCAAGGTCTATTCATCCCATTGGGATCGCCATAGACATTGTAAGTCACTCCATTTTCACGCAATTGCCGACCTACCTCCTCATGAAATTGCCCCATACGATCTGAGCCTATCTGCTCGTAGTATTTGGCCAATTTTTCCCAGTGCGGATGTATTTTACCTTGGTCGGTGGCCATTTCATCCAGAAACGGCGCATTATTGAACATTTTGTCAATAAGATAAGACTCAATCATAGCTCAAAATTGAACTAAATAACCTTGAAATAATATAGAATCATCATTTTTTATATCGTCTAAGGTCCATGGTATAGGGAAACTCAGGGTTCAGCATCTCAGGCGTGTCATTATAAGTGGTTTTTACATTCACCTTAGTGATATATCTACCTGATTTTTGCTCATCCTGCACAGTTTTAGTTGCACTAGCGGAAGGAGTTATCGTGTGGCCAAAGTCAAAAAACCGTGAAATCCTACGGGACTCAGCTTCATTGCTATTAATTGGGAAACTATCATAGCTCCTGCCACCCGGGTGAACGACATGATATTGGCATGCTGCTACCGATCTCTTGGTCCAAGTATCATACAAATCAATCACCAAAGGCGTATCAGTACCGATAGTAGGATGCAAAGCAGAATAAGGCTGCCAAGCCCTATATCGAATACCCGCTACATACTCACCCTGCACTCCAGTATTCTTCAATGGAATCCTATGTTCATTGCATAGCAAATGATAACGGGAATCTGTCAATCCGGAGATTTTCACCTGAAGTCTCTCTAAGGAAGAATCTACATAACGAGCCGTTCCGGTACTAGAAATTTCTTCACCCAATACATGCCATGGCTCAATTGCCATTTTCATATCAATATGAATATCATCTACTTGTAGCTCACCTATAAAAGGAAAACGGAAAGAGAAAAAAGGATCAAACCAGGCTAAATCAAAATCATACCCTACCCCTTTCAAGTCATTTACCACTTCGAGCATGTCTTTTTCACAATAATGCGGAAGCAAGAACTTATCATGCAAGGAAGTTCCCCACCGTACGAGGTTATGATCATAAGGCTTTTTCCAAAACCAACTCATCAATGCCCGAATTAACAGGAGCTGAACCATGCTCATTCTATAATGAGGTGGCATGTCAAAGCCACGGAATTCCAGAATCCCCAAGCGTCCACTGCTGGAATCCGGTGAGTAAAGCTTATCGATACAAAACTCAGCTCTATGTGTATTGCCAGTAATATCAACTAGCAAGTTCCTGAAGATACGATCGACCATCCAAAATGGAATCTCATTTTCCTTACCATTTGGAACCTGCTGAAACGCCAATTCCAGTTCATACAGCATATCATCTCTTCCCTCATCCACTCTAGGGGCTTGACTGGTTGGCCCGATGAATTGTGTAGAAAACAAATAAGACAAAGCAGGGTGATGCTGCCAATAGGTGATAAAACTCTTTAAGACGTCAGGTCTTCTTAGCAAAGGGCTATTTTCGGGTGAGGAGCCACCTAGGGTAATATGATTTCCACCACCTGTCCCGGTATGCTTTCCATCCACATTAAACTTCTCACTGATCAGACGGGATTCACGGGCTTTTTCATAAAGTATTTTATAATTAGTGGTGATTTCCTTCCAGCTTTTTGCCGGCTGAATGTTAACTTCAATCACACCTGGGTCAGGCGTAATCATCATCTTTTCTATACGCTTATCTGCAGGTGGATCATATCCTTCTATTAAAATCGGCAATTCCAATTTTTCCGCAGTACGTTCTACCGCACTCACCAAATCCAGGTAATTCTCAATGAGATTGAGCGGAGGAAAAAAGACAAACAACTTCCCTTCTCTTACTTCCACTACTAAGGAAGTCTTGAAAATTCGCTCAGAATTCTTCGGCGGATGTGTAAATACTGTTGATTTAAGTTTTGAATCCGGTAAGGCTGGTACTTCAGAAAATAGGTCCGTTTCTAGATTCATAGGCTCTTCTTCCGGCGGCGTAAACTCTATGGAGTCGAGCGGTAATCTTAAACCAGCTGGAGAATTTCCAGGCATCAAAAACAAATCCTTTCTTCTAAATTTCCAACGACAACTTTGCCATACTCTATCTTCCAAATCCCATTCTAGTGGAATCGAAAATGCAACTGGTTTATCCAGACCTTCATTAAGCAACTTAGCAAGTTTTTGACGCTCAAGAGGCGATTTGAGATCATATTTATAGGGATCGATGTTTATTGGAACTTTCCCTTCCTGCCAAATAAAATAGAAGGGATCTTCATATAAGGGTGTCAGATTAGTTTTGTCAAGATTGAGCTGCGAGACCAATTCCGACATAAACTTTTCAGCATCCTTGTCGCCCATTCCATAATCCTTGGATAAATCAGCCATTAAGGCATCATTGTGCCAAATTGGCCTCCCGTCTTTTCTCCAGAAACAAGCTAATTTCCATCGTGGTAATTGTTCGCCCGGATACCATTTTCCTTGGCCATATTGCATGAGCGCACCGGAGCCAAATTCTCCTTTTAGTTTATGAAAAAGCGTATTGGAGAGACTTCGCTTATGCTCACCGTCAGCGTCGGTATTCCACTCAGGCGCATCTTGATTGTCCACAGATACAAAAGTAGGCTCTCCTCCCATGGTCAGTCTCACATCATTGGCTACTAAATCCACATCAACAAGGTCGCCTACAGCCAGAATTTTCTCCCACTGTTCTTCAGAATAGGGTTTGGTCACCCGAGGTGTTTCTTCTATTCTGGTCACTTCATTGATAAAGAAAAACTCGGTCTCGGCAGGTTCAGACGTTCCAGTAATAGGTGCAGCGTCCTGTGGACTAGGTGTGCATGCTAGAGGAATGTGACCTTCGCCCGCAAACAAACCTGAAGTAGAATCCAAACCTATCCAGCCGGCTCCCGGTACATAAACCTCTGTCCATGCATGCAAATCCGTAAAGTCTTCTTCAGGCCCAGATGGTCCATCCAGAGATTTTTCATCAGATTTCAATTGAACCAAATATCCAGAGGCGAATCTTGAGGCAAGTCCTACATGCCGTAAAACCTGCACCATCAGCCAGGCAAAGTCGCGACAAGAGCCAGATCCTATGGTGAGTGTCTCCTCGCAAGATTGAACACCAGGCTCCATCCGCAAATTATAGCGTAGCTCCTGATTGATCATGGCATTGATCGCCACCAGGTAATCAACTGTGAGAATACCTTCTGTAATCAAAGATTTAGCCTTTTCGACCAAATTCATCAGCAAAGGATCTGCTTCCTTGATTTCTAAATAGGGACTAAGCTGCTTCTCTACGCTCTCGTCGTAATTAAAGGGAAATATATCTGCATAGTCCTCCACAAAAAAATCAAAAGGATTGATCACCACCATATCGGCGATTACTTCCACGTCAATCTCAAAAAACTTGATTTTCTCTGGAAAAACTACCCGGGCGAGGTAATTACCAAATGGATCTTGCTGCCAATTGATAAAGTGATTTTCAGGTTTGATGTTAAGTGAATAGCCCTTGACATGGGTGCGCGAGTGCGGAGCAGGACGCAATCGAATCACTTGAGGACCCAAACTAATGTGGTGATCGTAATCATACTTGGTATAGTGCCGTATAGCAACTTTAATAGACATAAGCTAGGTTGAAAATTCTGTTTCAAAAAGGATCAAATCATTACCTGGAAAATAAGGATTTGGGGTATTTGGGTTGCGAGTTTACTTTGTAATTTAAAGTAAGTAACGTGAGATTACAGCATTTGTCCAAAGAAAAATCTCCTCCCTTCACATTTAATGAAGCAATAGGCGCATGCCTTATTTAATCAAAATATCATAAATGATACATTTATGTTTCAGTAAGTAAACATTTCTATTTAGTTTCAATGGATGGAAAAAAACAAAAAGAAAATCCTTGTAATCGATATCGGGGGTTCAAATGTGAAAATCCTGGCTACAGGAGCTGAAGAAAGAATAAAAATACCCTCTGGATCTGATTTTTCTCCCGGGCAGATGGTGGATCTAGTGAAAGAAAATGCTTCTGATTGGGAATATGACATGATTACAATGGGCTTTCCTGGGGTAGTAAAAAACAATAAAATAATCACTGAGCCAGTGAATCTAGGATCAGGCTGGAATGAATTCGACTTCCATTCAGCCTTCAATATGCCACTTAAAATTATAAATGACGCTGCCATGCAGGCATTGGGCGGGTATGAAGGAAAAAAGTTGCTTTTTCTTGGAATAGGAACCGGACTTGGAACAGCCATGGTGCTTCACAATACAATTGTTCCGATAGAAGGTGGACATCTCCCCTTCAAAAAGAAAACATTTGAAGAATATGTGGGGAAGGAATACCTGGCTAAAAGCGGTTCGAAAAGATGGGAAAAGAATATACTGAAAGCAGTAGAGTACTTTAGAGCAGCTTTCCAACCAGATGACATCTTACTTGGAGGGGGAAACTCAAAATTACTGACTGAACTTCCAGAAGGATGTAGATTAGGCACCAATCAAAATGCCTTCAAGGGAGGATTCCGATTCTGGGAGGAAGATTTTAAAATCTAATTCTTTAGACATAATCAATCTAATATTTTCATGTAGTTCTCAAGTCTGATTGAATTTAGAGATCAACTTAGTTTCCTCCACCCAAATTGCATACCTATGCTACGACCATTTCTGTATGCTTTAGCGATACTTGTCTTTTCAAGTAGCTGCCAAGAAAAGCAAGAGACCGCTGAAACCCTCTTAGTAAATGATGTAGTTAGGGCAAGAATTGACTCTACACTTTCAAGCTTTGTGGAAAGCGGAAATATTGCCGGAGTTTCAGCATTGATTTTTGAAAAGGACCAGGAAGTGTATTACAATGCTTTTGGCTATGCTGATCGGGAAAATCAGGTCAAAATGGATAGAAATACGATTGTGCAGATTTATTCCATGACCAAACCCATTACAGGTGTTGCTTTGATGACACTATATGAAGACGGAAAATTTCAATTGGATGATTCTTTGGCAAAATATGCCCCTGAATTTGCCAATATGAGAGTTTATGATGGGGTAGATGAAACCGGTAATATCAAACTCGTAGATGCTGACCGGCCTGTCACCATTCGAGACCTTACCCGTCATACAGCTGGCTTTCCCAATAGGGCTGATATTCCGAGATTGAGCGAAATTCTAGAAGAAAAAGATCCAAGAAGTTTTAAGATTACCTTATCCGAAATGGCCAAACGAATTGGAGAGATTCCACTTTGGTTTCAGCCGGGAACGCAGTGGGAATATGCTCAATCCGTGGATGTGCAAGCTTTTTTGGTGGAAAGAATAGCTGGAATACCCTATAAGGAATATATGCAAGAACATGTACTGGATCCTTTGAAAATGAATGAAACCAGGTATTTCGTACCCGAAGCTGACAGAGCACGTATGGCATCCTCCTATAGAAGAACTGGAGAAGGACAGCTGGAAAAAATCCCAAATGAAGAAGCTCATGATTTCAATATTAATGAATATCCTTTGACTCCTGGTGGTTTCGGACTGACCTCGACTTTGGATGATTATATGACTTTTGCCAGAATGCTGGTGCACAAGGGGGAATTTGGAGGAGCAAGAATTCTCAAGCCAGAAACTGTAGACCTTATGAGCACCAACCAGCTTCCTGATTCAGTAACCGAAAGATCTTGGCTTCCAAGTAAAGGAAATGTTGGGTTTGGGATTGATTTCGCAGTGCGAGTTGCTCCGCCTTCAAGTTCCGAAGAGATGAATGGTGTAGTTGGAGAATTCTTTTGGGATGGAGCCGCCAGTACATTATTCTGGGTAGATCCCGTGAATGAGATCAGTGCAGTACTCTTTGTCCAGCTTTTTCCTTACGATCAAATTAAGCTTCACCAAAAGTTTAAGGATGCAGTATATGGCAAATACCAGCCAGCAGAATCCAACTAGATTTCTTTTAACTTTGTCCCATTCAGAACCAATTTCACAAGAATTACTGTTCTGAGCACATTGTAACCTAATGGACCTTGAATCCATTACATATTACAGCACATGAAGACAAGACCAAGAGTAGTAGTCGGCCTCTCCGGAGGGGTCGATAGTTCCGTGGCCGCTCACCTACTTATCGAGCAAGGCTACGAAGTCATCGGGATGTTCATGAAGAACTGGCACGATGAATCCGTCACGATTTCCAATGAGTGTCCATGGATGGAAGATTCCACCGATGCGATGCTGGTGGCAGAGAAATTAGGCATTCCCTTTCAGGCGATTGACCTCAGTGAGGAATACAAGGATAGAATCGTGGATTATATGTTTGCTGAATACAAAGCAGGCAGAACTCCCAATCCGGATATTCTTTGCAATAGAGAAATCAAATTTGATATTTTCCTGAAAGCAGCGGAAAAGCTAAAAGCAGATTTTGTGGCTACAGGACATTATTGCCAGAAAGGCGAAACTGTGGGGTCTGATGAAAAAACATCCTATCGATTGCTTGCAGGAGCTGATCCAAACAAGGACCAAAGTTATTTCCTATGTCAATTGAATCAAAGTCAGTTGAGCAAAGCGCTTTTCCCAATCGGTCACATGCAAAAGCCCGATGTAAGGAAAAAAGCAAAAGAAATGAACCTAATTACTGCAGATAAAAAAGACAGTCAGGGGTTATGCTTTATTGGGAAAGTGAGACTTCCGGAATTTCTACAGCAACAGCTAAAGCCTAAGAAAGGAAAAATCATCCAAATTTCCGAAGAGCTTCCAATTTACCAAAAACTCCTAATCCCAGCTGGAATAGCTCCGGAAGATTACGATCAAGAGACATTAGATGCCATTTCACTACCCACTCATTATTCTCAAGATCAGGGAAATGTACTGGGAGAGCATAATGGCGCGCATTACTTTACCGTAGGACAAAGAAAAGGTCTTCATGTAGGTGGCACAGGAAAACCATTATTTGTGATTTCTACCGATACTACTGAAAATGTGATTTATACAGGTTTGGGAGAAACACATCCTGGACTACTACGTGACGGACTATTTGTCAAAACAGAAGAAATCCACTGGATTCGTGAAGACTTAAAACTTGCTATGGGTGAGGCGGCCAGATACGAAGCCCGTATCCGATATCGTCAACCGCTCAGCGGAGCTACACTGATCCAGAGAGAAAATGGCCTCTACGTCATCTTTGATCAACCTCAAAAAGGTGTGGCTTCAGGACAATTTGTAGCATGGTACGATGGAGAGGAATGTATTGGTTCGGGAACGATATTTTAAGGATTTGAGAACTTCGATTTTACGATTTACAAGCCTTATAAACCATAAAACCTTCATATTTATTAGCCTCTTTCACTAGAGACAGACATTCTGAATTTTCAATTCAATCATTTTAAATTGTTTTTAGATATCCTTTTCGAAGATGAATACCTTATTGGTATAAATAAGCCTTCTGGCTTGCTTGTTCACCGCACTTCCATAGCAGCAGATGAAACAGTCTTTGCTTTGCAACTGCTCAGAGATCAGATTGGCCAGCATGTATCTCCCGTTCACCGCTTGGACAGACCAACAAGTGGTGTTTTGCTTTTCTCCAAAAAAGAAGAAATTCTACCCTTGCTAAAAGGGCAGTTTGCTGATCGATCTGTTCAAAAAACTTATCTGGCTATCGTGCGGGGAATACCAGAAATCAAATCAGATCTGATTGATCACCCATTGAGAAGTGAGCGTTCTGGAAGAATGCAGGAAGCCCAAACCTCTTATCAGGTACTTGCCGAAGCGGAAATTCCATTTGATACCACAGGAAGATATCCTACCAGTCGGTATAGTTTGCTGGAATTGAAACCGGAAACAGGCCGTACACATCAAATAAGAAGGCATTTGGCACATTTGAGGCATTATATCCTAGGAGACAAAAAACACGGAGACAATAAGCAAAACCAGTTTTTTGAACGTCAGTTTCGATTGAATAATTTGCTTTTGCATGCACGGCAACTTGAGTTTACCCACCCGATATCAACCAAAACCATCGTGGTTTTGGCTCCACTTCCATCTCATTTTCAAAAGACAATTAATGATCTCGGTTGGTCTGAATTTCATTTAAAGGAATAAGCGTATCCTTTTACTAAATTTGAATTACTTTAGAAAGTACAATTTAGAAACCCTTATGAAATCAAGCATGTCGTAGGCGACACACAGAGGAATGATTATCCGTAATGCGAGATTCCATAGCCTGCCCCGACTAATCGGCGTGACCATTAAAAAAAATATAAACAGATGAAAAAATCACTTTTAGTCCTGAGCCTGTTTGTGTCTATCACTTTTGTAGCTGAAGCACAAAAGAAGAAAATTGATAAAAAATTTGATGAGATAGCAGCCGTTGCTGATCTAACTTTCTTAGCATCAGATGCGCTTAAAGGCAGAGATCCTGCTACCCCAGAAATGGCAATGGCCTACAATTACATTGCGTTGCAACTCGAAGATGCTGGCGCTAAACAAGTAGCAGGTGCTGATGGCTATTTTCAGAATATCCCTTTCCGTCTTTCAATACCTCCATCCAAAGGAAACTTAACTATCGGTGATTCTACCTTTAGTCAAGGTGTAAACTTACTTGTACTAGATGGTGAATCACTCAGCGGAACCTATGAATTGGTTGATGTGGGATTTGGTACTCCTGAAGATTTTGAAGGAAAAGATCTGACCGGAAAGATCGCTGTAAGCAGTGTGGGCGCACCGGATAAAATGGGTCCTGCTGATCTATTTTCGCTTGGTAGCGAAAAAACCGCTAATGCTAAAAAACAAGGAGCAATAGCTTTGATCGAAAGGTTTAACATCCCATCTATTCCGTGGCAATTGATTGCTAACTACCTGAATCGCTCTCAAATGGCTATTGACAAAGGTGAATCCAGCAAATTGCCTTATATCTGGGTGAAAGATCTATCGAATACGCTGGCCAAAGAAATAGCGGTTGGAGCGGCTAAATCGGCGGCTTTGGAAATCGAGGGGAAAACCACCACTCCAATTGATGGGAGAAATGTAATTGCCTGGATTGAGGGAACGGACAAAGATTTGAAAAATGAATATGTGATGCTTTCAGCTCACTATGATCACGTGGGAATCGGTCGCCCGGATGAAACTGGTGATTCTATATATAACGGAACGCGCGACAATGCCATAGGAACTGTGGCTGTGATGAATGCGGCCAAGTTTTTTGCCAACAACCCTCCTAAAAGGTCTATACTAATCGCCCTGTGGACAGCAGAGGAAAAAGGACTTCTAGGTAGTAGGTATTTTGCAGAGAATCCATTGATACCGCTCAGTCAGATCATTTACAATCTGAATATCGACGGAGCAGGTTACAATGACACTTCAATTATTACGGTGATTGGTCTGGGAAGAACAACAGGTGATGATTTGGTGATTGAAGCAGTAGAAGATTTCGGCTTGAAAGCTTTGGCAGATCCAGCTCCTGAGCAGGGACTTTACGATAGATCCGACAATGTAAACTTCGCCAAAGTAGGAATTCCCGCTCCTACTTTTAGTCTTGGATTTACAGCGTTTGATGACGAGATCAATAAATATTATCATAAGGCAGCAGATGAAATAGATTCTGTTGATTTGGATTATGTGACACTTTTCTGGAAATCCTATATCCTAGCTGCCCAGAAAATTGCAAACGCTGCAAATCAACCTATCTGGATCGCCGGTGATAAATATGAAGAAGCGGGAAAGGCTCTTTACGGGGATAAGGAGTGAATTAGGTAAGTCGTACGATTTGGCCTAAAGAATCTAATTTTTCAATCCAAAACACTAAACTAAACAACTTCTAAACTATTCTGTACACTTCAAAACTGAGAAGATGGGACAAAATATTCCCAAACGGTAGAATTTTCAAATTCACTTTTTTGACTTTCAAATAGCCACTTTTGGAACGTGTATTGTTTTTGAATTATTATCAAAATAATATTTTGATTATTAAGACCTTTAGATTAGTTTCCAACAGTTCCTGCTGATTATCAGAGAATAATTACTATTCCTCCGTCAATTAAAGGAAAGTAGCAGATGGAAATTTTCGAAGCATTTCACTAAATAAAAACATTCGGAAATGAACTTGATATCCATGATATACTGATCCAAGTATAAAGTGCTTGTGTAGAACCAAGGCATAAAAATCACTTGCGAAAATTAAAATTAAACTATATGAAGCTAGGAATTTTAGGAGGAACAAACCTTGCCAAGTCTTTAGGTAAAAAATACATTGAGGCAGGACTTTCGGTGGTTTTTGGAGTTTGCCCAGACTTCAATGTTGATGAAGCAGAATGGAAAGTTTTAAATCGCTTCTATGATCGGCTTTGTCCTTATGAATCCGCTATCAATCAAGCCGAGATTATTTTAATTTGTTGCGAAAATGATCATTTGCGCAAAATATGCCAATCTCTTAAAGAGACAGACCTAGAAGACAAGATAATCATCGATTGCACCAACAGTAATTATGATAATAAACTAAGTAACTGCAATTCGCTACTTATTCGAAAATCTGCACCAAATGCATTGATTTTTAAAGCTTTCAATAACCTTGGTTTGGACTATCCTAATTCTGATGTTTTGGGAATAGTGAAGGAAACATATTTCTGCGGCGATGCAAATCTGGAAAAAATTCGTGTAAAAAGGTTAATTGAGCTAATTGGTTTCAAAGCCATTGACGCAGGAAAAATGACCAATGCTACCCTACTTGAGGCATTTTATCACTTAAGCAAAGAAATCACCTGGAACAAGAAAGAAGAATCCAACTATCATTTTAAGCTTATTTCGGTTTAGTTTTTTTTGATTAGATCTACATAGCAGGATTCTGGCTGTCCAAAATATGGTAGATATCTCTGAATGCCCTAAATGTGTAGAAGGATATAAAAATGAAGAAACTAGAAAGTATCTTGATGCTACCTGGCTCTCGATTCTACTATCTTGTGTCTAAATACTTGGTACTTGCTACTCTAAAATCACCCAAATAACATCCCGGCAATCGTAGCCGTCATCAGACAAGCAAGGGAAGCAGCTAATAGTGACTTAAGACCCAATCTGCTAATATTTGCTTGTTGATTTGGAGCAATAATGGCGATACCCCCTAGCTGAATTGCGATAGAACTGAAGTTAGAGAAACCGCACAAAGCGTACGTTGCAATCACAATTGACTTGGGACTAAGACTCCCCATTTCCTTCATTTCAGATAGACTCAGGTAAGCTACAAACTCATTGATAACGGTTTTCTGCCCCAGCAAACTTCCGACCTGAAGTGTATCCACCCAATCCACTCCTATCACCCAGGCAAATACCCGGAAGACTTGTCCAAATAGATACTCTAAAGAAAAGCCCTCAAACTGCCCCCCTGTGCTATTTATTACAAATTCATTGAGTCCTGTAAATTCTCCAAAAATACCCATCAATAGGTAGTTACACGCGGCAATCACCGCTATAAATGCCAAAAGCATGGCACCAACATTTAGCGCCAGCTTCAAACCTTCTGAAGCTCCGATTGACATTGCATCAATAAGGTTTACTCCCATTGCTTCTTCATTCACTTCAAGCTTATTATCTAATCGCTCTTTTTCTACTTCAGGAATAAACATCTTGGACATTACTATGGCAGCTGGAGCATTCATAATACTGGCTCCCAGAAGATATGCTGCAAATCTACTTTGCTCCTCCAGACTATCCCCTCCTAGAAATGCCACATACCCCGCCAAAACTCCACCTGCAATGGTCGCCATTCCCCCAGTCATGAGGCACATCAGCTCGGATTTACTCATCTGGGGAATAAAAGGTCTGACTAGCAATGGTGCTTCAGTCTGGCCGAGAAAGATATTTCCAGCAGCTGACAAACTTTCTGGACCTGAAAGCCTCATAGTTCTTGCCATCACCCAGGCAATACCAAAAACTACTTTCTGAAGAACTCCTAAATAATATAATCCGGCAGAAACTGTAGAGAAGAAGATAATTGTAGGAAGCACTTGGAAAGCGAAAATGAAACCATAGCTGTCTCCTGCCAAATCTCCAAATATAAACGCAGCTCCATCTCGGCTAAAGCTCAGAAACTTCACAAAGCCTCTACTAACCATTGCGAAGGCACTTTCTACAAAGGGAACTTGAGTGATCAAAAAACCAAATACCAGTTGAAGCAAAATTCCAATTCCAACTAATCTCCAGTCAATTTTCTTTCTATTGCTTGAAAAAATAAAAGCCACCAAAACGATGACTGCTAGACCAAAAACTCCTCTTAAGTAATCCATTCAATAATTAGTGCAGAATTAGGTCTAAAAATAAGGAACGCATGCTCATAAAGCAATCATGAATTAAGAGGATGAAAGAGAAAATGAGAGTTAGAGGGCAAATAATAAGTTAAAAAGTGATCAGTGTTCAGTCGCAGTTCCTGAATATCGAAATCATTTAAATTCAGGAAAGTAGGTCAGTGCTCAGCCGCAAAAATAGACAGCATTCTGACTCAAACGATAAACCAATTCAGCTGCGTCCTCTGCAAAAAACTCTGCGACCACCGCGGAAAAAAAGCATAAAAAAAGCCCAAGATAGCTCGGGCCTTAAATTGTATCAGTTTCTTTTATTGATTTCGTCACGAATCCGCGCAGCTCGCTCATAATCCTCATTTGTTATCGCTTTATCAAGCATTTGATTGAGTTTATCCAAACTAAAATCCTTCAATGAAGGCTCTTTTTTAGTCGTGAATTTTTGTGTAGAAGGTTTCGGATCCTTTTTATCATCCTTCTTTTCTACTTCATAATGCTCGACTGCCCCTTCGGACATAGCCTTTTCAGTACAAAAAACAGGACTTCCAAATCGTATCGCAATCGCTATGGCATCAGAAGGGCGCGCATCTACATCAGATTCTAATTGGTCGCCTTTACACTGAATTTTAGCATAATAGACTCCTTCTTTCATATCTGTGATTACGATTTTTTCTATGTCAAAATTGAACCCGGCAGCAAATGATTTAAACAAATCATGTGTCATGGGACGATTAGGAATAATCTTTTCGATTTCTAGAGCTATCGCCTGGGCTTCAAACATACCGATCACGATCGGCAAACGTCTAGCTCCACCAACTTCCCCTAGCACCAAGGTAAATGACCCTGACTGGGAATGATTGGACGAAAGTCCTAAAATCTCAAGTTCTATGAGTTTTTCCACAAAAATTTATAATTCAGCTTTTAATGCTTCGTTTAATTTGGGTACAACCTCGAAAGCATCGCCTACAATTCCGTAATCCGCAGCTTTGAAAAAAGGCGCATCTGGGTCTTTATTGATGACCACGATACACTTTGAAGAGTTGACCCCTGCAAGATGTTGAATAGCTCCTGAAATTCCTATCGCTAGGTACAAAGTTGGGGCAACTTTAATACCTGTTTGTCCTACGTGCTCATGATGAGGTCTCCATCCAAGATCAGAAACTGGTTTAGAACATGCCGTAGCAGCTCCCAGAATTTTCGCCATTTCTTCTAGCATTCCCCAATTTTCTGGGCCTTTCAAGCCTCTACCGCCTGACACGACGATATCTGCCTCAGGTAGCAAGACATCTCCGGTAGCACGTTCAGTGGAAGTGATCTTAGATGCAAAATCTGCTTCTTCCAGTGCTACATCGAATTCTTCAACTTGTGCATCTACTCCATCCAACTTCAAATCAATCGCATTCTTTTTGATTGCGAGAATTTTATTTTCAGTAGTTACAATAGTTTCTGCAAATGCCTTTCCTGTATAGATGCTTCTCTTCACTAGATACTCAGCATCAGTTTTCGGTAATTCAACCACATTGGAAACCAAACCAGCCTTCAATTTGATGGCTAACCTAGCGGCTACCGCATCTCCTAAGGAAGATTTTGCCAATACTAAAGTTTTAGCTCCGATAAGATTGAAAGCCTGAGCTACAGCGGAAGCATGCGCTTGTATTACTCCTGCATCTAATTTGCTGTTTGAGCAATGAAGTACTTTTGCTGCACCAGCTTTTCCTATTGCTGCTAATTCTTCCTTACCGATGGTACCAAGAGCTACTGCAACCACATCTCCCTCCCCAGTCTGTGCGGCTAAGGCATTTGCAAAAGAGACCGCCTCAAGACTAGTCTTTTTCACCTTACCTTCGGACTGTTCTATATATACTAAAATTGACATAATATCTTGATTTATAATAAGTTATTTAGATTTATTAAAGCACCTTAGCTTCGTTTTTCAAAAGCTTTACCAGCTCTGCCACATTATCTTTATCCACTAATTTCACAGCACCTTTAGCCGGAGGAAGTTCATATTTACTTGCTTCAGCTTGAGTTTCCTGGGAAATTGGTTCTACTACATTCAACGGTTTCGTTCTTGCAGACATGATTCCACGCATATTCGGGATTTTCCATTCTGCGATAGGCTCCTGGCAGCCAGCAATCAGTGGAAGACTTGCTTCCAGCATTTCCTTGCCTCCTTCGATTTCTCTAGCCATTTTCACTGTAGATCCTTTTACGTCAAGTCTCATCACAGGTGAAAAGGAAGGAATTCCCAACAATTCTCCTACCATGCCATGAACCATTCCACCATTGAAATCAATGGATTCTCTGCCCATCAAAACCAAATCATAAGCGCCTTCTTTTGCATAATGCGCAATTTGCTGAGCTACAAAATAGGAATCCTTAGGCGCTGCATTTACTCTTATAGCTTCATCAGCACCTATTGCTAGAGCTTTTCTTAAAGTCGGCTCTGAATCCGCCTCTCCTACATTCAAAACAGTTAACTTTCCACTCGCTTCATCTCTAAGTTCTACAGCTCTAGCCAAGGCATAATCATCGTAGGGGCCAATAATATATTGAACTCCCGTAGAATCAAACTTGGTATTGTCGGCTGTAAACTGAATCTTGGAGGTAGTATCGGGTACGTGGGTGATACAAACAAGAATCTTCATTGGTTTAGAATTAGATTAGTTTAGATTTATTTCTCGTGAAAATAACAGTAAGCACTTAATTAAAAAAACTATTGATGAGCAATCTGGAAAGGATTCAGCTACTAAGACAATTTACCCAAGAAGAACCGGGAAATCCCTTCAATTGGTATGCTTTGGCAATAGAATTTCGAGAATCAGATCAAGAGGAAGCATATAGTCTCTTTGCTAAATTACTGAGCGAACATCCTACTTACCTCGCGACCTACTTCCCAGCTGCTCATTTATATGCAGAAATGGGTGAAATAGGCCAATCCAAAGCGATTTTTGAAAATGGCATTTCATTGGCACGCGAACAAAAAGATATGAAAGCTTTGCAAGAATTACAGAATGCCTATCAGAATTTTCTCTTCGAAAATGATCTGGATTGATTCGCCTGACGGTCAATAAATAAGGCTAAAAATCCTGAAGTTCTAAACTACTTGATACCATGTATTTCTTAACTTAACCATCCTAATCTCTCATTGCAATAATCTATTTCTTCTATGATCACCCAAAAAGAAATGCTGGCTCATTTTCTTCCAATTTTAGAAAAAAGCGGCAAACGCTATAAAAAGAAAACTATGGTTCGCGCCAAAAAAGCTCAGCCAGGACTAGTGGTAGTGACCAAGACGTCCGATGGAGATGAGACGAAAAATACAGCAGAGCCTGGAGATTGGCTGGTAGAAAATCAAACCAGTAGTAGTGAGCAATACTTGGTAAAAGCCGAGACTTTTCTGAAGAAATATTCGCTGGTTCAATCCCTGGAAAAGGGCTGGGGTTGCTATCAACCAAAAGGTGAAACATCAGGACTAAGAGTGAATAAAACCCACTTAGAAGCCCTTGGTTCAACAGAAATATTGGAATTCCAGGCACCATGGAAGGATACCATGATCGTAAAACCCGGTGACATGCTGGTCGTTCCTCCTGAAAAAGATGAAATCTATAGAATTGCCAAAAAGGAGTTTGGTGAAACCTATGTGGAAATCTAAGGCACCAATATAATTTTGCCTGTTTGCTTTCCATCACGCATTCTATCAAAAGCCTTTTCTGCATCTTCAAATTTGAAAACCTGATCTAAAACGGGTGTGATTTTATGTCCACAGACTAAAGAAACCATATCCTTAAAGTCCAAGTCAGAACCCATGGTAGTACCCATTATTTTCAACTGATTCCAAAAGATTTTTCGCGCTTCTAGTTTGCTGGGATTACCAAGAGTAGCTCCATAGAACACTATCTTCCCTCCAGGTTTTACTACTTGAATCAGGTGATTTAACGTATCACCTACAGCACCATCAAGGATCAAATCAAACCCATTGGTTTCTTCTACTGAAGTTGATATCCAATTGTGATCCAAATAATTAAACGTATGGGACACACCCAATGCTTTAGCTATTTTCAACTTCTCAGGACTACTACTACTTGTGGATACCTTAGCACCTAGCGCCATACCGAATTGGACTGCAAATTGAGCTACACCTCCACCAAACCCGGTGACCAGCAGATTTTCTCCCGATTGGATATTCCCCTGATAAGTTAGCGCCCGAAATGCCGTCAAACCAGCAAGTGGCAAAGCCGCAGCTTCCTCCCAAGTCATGTGAAGGGGCTTAGCATGAAGTCTATCCGCGGGTATTATCACTGACTCAGCAAGGGTACCATTTCGAGGCATTCCTAATATCTCAAAAGAAGCACTTTGCACTTTTTGATTTTCTCCCCAGTTTAATGCGGGATTGATGATCACTTCCTTTTGCAACCAATCATAATCCACTCCCTCTCCTATCTCTGTGACTACTCCAGCTCCATCAGAACCTAGAACTACCCCGTCTTTACTAGTTGGATAAAGACCTTGCCTACACCATTCATCACGGTGATTCAAAGCAGCAGCTTTAATCAAAACTCTTACTTCCCCTGGAAGTAAAGTCCGCGATTGAACATCAGTCAGAAGCAGTTTGGATTCTCTATTTCTATTTAATGTGATTGCTCTCATACTTATTAAAAAGCGTCTTCTGAATCATTTCTATTCAATAGATCATCTCCATCATCGCTATTGGCTTTGCTTTGTAGCTTGATCGTATTACCAGAATCAAACTCAGATACGCCACTCGATTGTGCTGCAAATGTTGGTCTATAAAGGGCATTTCCACCCTGAGGATCTTGCATATTCCCGAAGCCATCCAAATCCTGAAACTTAGTGTATCTGCCGATAAAACGTAGCTTCACATTATCTAATGAACCATTTCTGTGCTTGGCAATAATCACTTCTCCTACTCCTTGAGTAGAATTACCATCCTCATCTTCGGTGATTCCATAATATTCAGGACGGTAAAGGAACATAACCATATCAGCATCTTGCTCGATGGCTCCTGATTCTCTCAAATCAGAAAGCTGTGGCCGTTTATCTCCACCCCTAGTCTCCACTGCTCTGGAAAGCTGAGAAAGCGCAATTACCGGAACTTCCAGTTCCTTAGCAATTTTCTTCAAGGCCCTGGAAATACTCGCAATTTCCTGCTCTCGGTTTCCACCTCCTCCATTTTTAGAGTCCCCAGACATCAGCTGCAAGTAATCAACCACTATCATTTGAATATCGTGCTGAGCCTTAAGTTTTCTACATTTTGCCCGGAGCTCCAAAATAGACAGTGCGGGAGTATCATCTACGAAGAGCGGTGCTTTTGAAAGCTTCGCAGTCTTATGTACTAGTTGAGCCCATTCGTGCTCTGCAAGTGTTCCTTTTTTGATTTTCTCAGAGTCAAGTTCAGCTTCCGCAGAAATCAATCGATTCACCAGCTGAATGGAAGACATCTCCAACGAGAAAATAGCCACTGGTCTGTTATGATCCACAGCTGCATTTCGTAAGACAGAAAGCACAAATGCCGTCTTACCCATCGCAGGTCTAGCCGCAATAATTACCAAGTCTGATTTTTGCCAACCTGAGGTCACTCGATCCAAGGCAGTCAGTCCAGAGGGAACTCCAGTCAATCCGTCTTTTTGGCCTTTTCTGGCTTCCAATTCAATAATTGCTTCCCGCATAATGGACTTCATATCGGAATAATTCTTCCGGATATTCTTTTCAGATATCTCAAAAAGATTCTGCTCCATTTTATCCAATAACTCGAATACGTCAGTGGTTTCCTCGTAAGCATCTTTTTGAATATCAGACGCTATTTTGATCATCTCTCGCTTGATAGATTGCTCAGTAATGATCCTTGTATGGTATTCAATATTCGCAGCAGAAGCCACTTTAGATGTAAGTTCGGTTACATAGAAAGCACCACCGGCAATCTCCAAATCTCCACTTTTGCGCAGCTGAGCAGTGACAGTAAGCAAGTCTATAGGCTGGCTTTCTGTAAAAAGGTCCAGGATAGCCTGGAAAATAACCTGATGAGAATCCTTGTAAAAGCTCTCCACCTTCAAAATATCAATCACATTCGTCAGCGCATCTTTCTCCAGCATCAAGGCGCCTAGCACAGCTTCTTCAAGATCAATGGCTTGAGGAGGCATTTTACCAAGCATACTGGTATTTTGATGCGTGGGCTTGTTCCGGGTGATTCGGGGATTGCTACTTTTCTCGGTCATAGAACAAATGTATTGGGAAAAAGGCAAGAGTTTTAAACAACTTTTGCCAAAGTTATCAACATTTGAAAGGGGTCAATAACCAAGCCTGAAAGGAAAATCAAGTACAAACTAACTCCATTTATTTTACTGAAACTACGCTGCAAACCCTAAGCTATCAACTTACCAAAGCTTCTCAGAAAGTTGCCTATTTAGAGTTATGAGCCACAAAATTGCTTTGAATGGGAAAGATAAATTATGCCTCCCTGAAAAATATTTTGAATTAGAATCGTCTGGATTCCAAGCAGCCGATTATTATTTTTAAGTTTGAAGCAGATTTCCAACTGTTTTAATAATCCACATGAACAAATATCACTTTATAGCCGTCGGAGGAGCTGTGATGCACAATCTGGCTTTGGCTCTAGTAGAAAAAGGCTATCAGGTAACCGGTTCTGACGATGAAATATACGAACCATCTCGAACGAGATTGGAAAAAGCCGGGATTTTGCCAGCTGACTATGGTTGGTATCCTGGGAAAATAACCAAGGATCTGGATGGAATTATCCTGGGAATGCATGCCAGAATTGATAACCCCGAACTCGTCAGAGCTCAGGAATTGGGAATTCCAGTTTACTCCTTTCCAGAATTTATTTTCAATCAAAGCCAGAATAAGAAGCGGGTAATTGTCGCAGGTTCCCATGGCAAGACTTCCATTACTTCGGTGATTTTACATGTGCTGAAAGACCAGGCGGTGGATTTTGATTACCTGGTAGGTGCACAGATTGAAGGTTTTGAGTTGATGGTAAAGCTGTCCGACGCTCCAGTGATCATCATCGAAGGGGACGAATACCTGACTTCTCCTCTGGACAGAACTCCGAAATTCTTCCATTACAAGCATGATATCGCCTTGATCAGTGGGATCGCCTGGGATCATTACAACGTTTTCCCAGACTTTGAGGAATACAAAGCGCAGTTTAGCAATTTGATGAATTTGACTCCAGACTCAGGTGAATTGATCTACTGCGAAGCAGATCCTTTGGTAAAAGAAGCCGCTGAGAAAAGTAAGATTGCTGCAAAGAAAACTCCATACAAAGCTCATCCGGCCATTATTAAGGATGGAAAGACATTTCTAGAGACTGAAAATGGCTTTATTCCTATTTACATATTTGGAGAGCATAATCTGCAAAACCTACAGGGTGCTATGGATATTTGCTTGTCACTAGGCTTAACAAAAGAGCAGTTTTATGAAAGCATACAGACTTTCAAAGGCGCAGCTAAACGTCAGGAGCTTTTGGCTCAAACTGAAAATTCCAGTCTATTTAGGGATTTTGCTCACGCTCCATCCAAATTAAAGGCGACTGTATCCGCTGTCAAAACTCAATTCCCAAACAGAAAACTAATAGCGGTACAGGAATTGCACACTTATTCATCTCTGAACAAGGAGTTTTTACCAAATTATGCCAAGACAATGGAAGCTGCGGATCTAGCGATTGTGTACCTTGATCCTCATGCCGTAGCGCTGAAAAAATTAGCGCTGATGGATGAAGAAACTTTGAGAGCAGGCTTTCAAAGACCCGATTTAAAATTATTTACGGATAGCAATAGGCTGAAGGAATTCCTTTTGGCCCAAGACTATACCAATTCCAACTTACTTTTGATGAGTTCGGGATCCTATGACAAAATGGATCTAGAGCCGATTAAAGCTAAATTTAAATAACTATGAAATCGAGCATGACGAAAGCGTCACACAGAGGGATGATAAAAACACATGCGAGATTCCATCCCGTTTCCTACGTCACGGGACAGGTTATGATCTTTGAAAAACAATTATAATCACATGAAATTAAACTTAAAGAATTCTATTGCCTTTTTTGATCTGGAAGCTACTGGCATCAATATCTCAACAGACCGAATCGTGGAGATTTCCATCGTAAAAGTGCATCCTGATGGAGGTCAAGACATCTATACCAAAAAAATCAATCCTACCATCCCTATTCCGCTGGAATCTTCCCTAATTCATGGCATCTATGACAAGGATGTCAAAGAAGAGAATACATTTAAGGATTTGGCAAAGGATATTTTCCAATTTATCGGTCAGTCCGACTTGGCAGGATTCAACGTCTTGAAATATGATATCCCCTTATTAGTAGAGGAATTTCTGCGGGCAGGAATTGAGTTTGACCTGGATAAGCGCAACTTACTGGATGCTCAGAAGATATTTTTCATGATGGAAAAGCGCAACCTAACTGCAGCTTATAAGTTCTATTGCGGAAAAAATCTGGAAAATGCACATAGTGCAGAGGCGGACACTTTTGCTACGCTAGATGTGTTTAAAGCACAGGTAGAGCGCTATCTGGGTGAGGAAATGGAAGATCTTCAAGGGAATAAAATGGGAGTCTTCGAAAATGATATGAAAAAGCTTCATGATATGCTCAATGAAAAAATGGTAGATCTGGCGGGCAGGTTTGTGTTCAATAATGAGGGTGTAGAAGTATTCAACTTCGGAAAGCAAAAAGGGACTCCAGTCACTAAGGTGCTCAAAGATGAGCCTGGATTCTACGATTGGATGATGCGAGGTGATTTTCCTCTGGATACCAAACGGAAACTTACTCAGATCAAACTGAGAGGATTCAACCAGTAACAAAAAACCCGGAGCCTCCTCCGGGTTTTTTCTATAATAGGTGTCCCGTCCTGAAATAGCGTTATAAAATACGTAATGTTTAGAACGAAGAACAAGAGAGAGTAAGTATGTTAAGCGAGCCCTGCACAAGTACAGTTATGCTTTTAATTTATCGGTAGTTTCGGAGGTGGATTAGATATCGGAGATTTCCAAAGAATTCTCCAGCCTTAGAATATCATAGTACACTTCATTTCCACTGGAAGAATAAGTCCCGATTCTGACTGCACCTTTCACAATTTCATATATGGGTGTAACCCGTTGAGGAGGCTTGTAAGATATAATTTTATCAACCTCAAAGGTTGTAACAACCCGGCTTACTGCTTCTGAATCACTGCTGCTAAGAAAATTGTACGGGCTAAATTCCATTTGAATGCAATTTGCAATCAAATTAATCGATTTTAAATTCAGTAAATTTCCGCGATAAAAGCTAACATCCAGCACATATGCCGTTCAATTCTTACTCAAAACTTCCTGAGAAATAACTAATAGACAAAACATAGGCTCAACATAGCCTTTAGCGTTTGGTCACCACGGTGACAATAGACCTTGCGGGAACCTGGAAAGTAGAATCGGTAGATTCAACTGCAACAGATTCCAGATTCGTATCCTTGGAGGTTGAATAAACTCCCTGGATAGCGTTAAGAAGATCGTTTTCACTCAAACTCACCATCACCTCTTTAATTCCGGAATTGACAAGGACATATACTAGTTCTTGCTTGTCTGTTGACTGGTATGCAGAAACCAAAATATCCGGTGTCTGTTGTCTTTGTTTGTCAATCTCTACAGCTATACGTTGGTAACCCGGTCTGATAAATCTACTGTAATTGCCCAAAGCCCAAAGCATTTTGCTTTCATATAGATTACCGTCTTCCTTGTTCTTATCAATATAAATAAGGCCATCCTTGTAATCATAAGGTGAAATAGCCAACCACCAATGCCAAGCACTTGCATTGGATACGGTAAGGTCATTGTGGATCACTCGCGCCATATAAAGTGCCGGGTCAATTCCCAAGTCTCTGCCACTTCCGTTTATTTCACCTCCGTTATCACCCAAGATACAGTATTCACTCATCCAATAACTTAAGCCTTCCACAGACTTAATTTCTGAAAAAAGACTTGCCCGCTGTTGTACAGCTGATTCATACGGGGATGTGGTAAAATAACTATGTGCAGAAATGGTTGGGCTGACATGCGACAGATCACCAATATAGTTTGAGGATTCCGGATTGAAGAATTCATTAACCTGTCTCCCTCTCCCCTCTTTATCTGCCTGCTCATAGAGGTAATTGATCTTTCCTGCTTCAGCTACATCTATCTTTGTGGTTAGGTTATTTTTATCCAATGCTTGGTCCACCGCTTTTATTATGCTGGAAATTTCATCATTCCAAAAAGGTGTTCCCTCCTGTCCTCCATCTGACCAATCCCACTGAGGTTCATTTACAGGGCTGACATAATCCACCCTAAGTCCTTTTACTTCTAGTCCTTTGATAACTTCAGAGAGGTACCCACCAAATGCATCAAAGTTGCCTTCAGCGAGATTTGACTTCCCATTAGCGGCATATGCCTTTCCTGTTTTGGTAATGGATACCGGGGGGCTATTTGGGAAAATCAACAGTTTTTCCACTCCAAACTTCTTTGCAGCTTTGGCAAACCATATCTGCCCTGCCTGTTTGCTCCAGTCATAGGTTCCATCAGGAGATAAAAAAGACTCAGCCCGTCTCCACTCATCCCGAATGCCGCTCTCCTCACCTTGCTCAGCACTTCCCGCGCCAACATTAAATCTCCATAAGGACAATCCTATTCCTTTAGGGTTTCCGTCTTCGTTAGCTTCACTGCTAAAAAGCAGCTCGGCGATTGCATTTTTCTTTTGATCTGGCCAAAGCCCAACAAACTGTGTAGACCAAGCGTCGGAAGCCCCAAAATGTGCTATAACCTGATGGGATTCATTGCTGAGGGCATTGACTTTTATTATTTCAGTCACTGGTTGATCTAGTTGTTTTACCTGCCCTGAGCTCTGGCAGGCAATGAGCAATCCGCTCAGTGCAAAAAGAATTGATTTGTAAATGGGCTTTTGCATGGTGATTATTTTGCTTCTTACTAACAAAGGTTTCTAAAATAAGGGAAACTTAAAATTTTCCCTTATAATTCATCAATAACCTGGATTTTGTTCCAGTTGATTATTGGAAGCCAATATTTCAGATCTAGGAATAGGCAACCAGTAACTTTAGGTTTGGAACATTTAAAAGCACTTACCGGCCAAAATATCAACCAGTACATACGCACGGCCAAAGTAGTCAAAGCGGCTTCACTGATAAAAGATGAGCAAATAGGTGTAGCTTAAGCTGCCTTTGAAGTAGACTTTAGCAGTACCACGCATTTCAGAAAGTTATTTAAAGAACAGTTTGGCTTCTACCTTCAGAGATTGATTAAAAATGCAACCTTTAAAAAGGTATGTTTTTAACCTGAAAACACGAAAAGCAGCACTACGCTATTTGCCCACCTGAGTTCATTAATGTCTGAAATGGAAATAAAAGGTTTAAAGGATAAAGATCTAATACTTGCTATTGGAAATAAGCCTCCGTTGTCTCGATATGAATGTCTCGATATGAAATCGAGCATGACTCAAGCATCACGTAGAGGGATGATTATCAAATATGCGAGATTCCATCCCGTTTCCTTCGTCACGGGACAGGTTGTGACCTATAAGAAACAAATTATAATCACCTGAAATTTCAATTTTTAAAACTCGCACTATAATGAGATTAGTTAGAATAAATACAGGACAGTTGCATTTACTCTACCCTAGGCTCTTGATCAAGTGCAGGCATATTCGATCAGCTACTAATATTAGTATATTGAATAAAAGTAAAATTTTATATTTCTCTATGAATTGCCCCCCACTCATTCTCTAGCACACTATAATAGATAGTATCACGTCGTCTTCCGTGGGTAAGCAAGGTGTGACTTCTCAAAATCCCCTCTTCCACCGCACCAAATTTCAACAGAGCTTTTCGGGCTGGTATATTCAGCACATCTGTTTTGAATTCTACCCGCTTCAACTTAAGCGTCTCAAAGCAATACTTCAGCATCAGTAGCTTCATCGACTGATTGATGCCTTTGCCGTGAAACTGTCTTCCAAGCCATGTCCAACCTATTTCTATACGCTCATCTCTCGTTGAGTAATTCCCGAAAGCAGTGCTTCCTACTACTTGGTTTATCCTTTTGTCCCAAACTACGAATTGTAAGCGCTGGCTCGCTAGCGCTGGCTTTGCCCATTCTTTGAACTCATCTGGAATGCTCAGATCATAGGTGAAATATTTCCAGAGACTGGAGTCATTTGTCAAAAGCATTAAACTTGGCAAATCCTCCTTGGTGATCGCTCGGAGCAGTATCCTATCATTTTCCAAAAGTAAATCCCTATCTATCATCATCTTTTATTCAAAACATAACTGAAATCAAACTTTATCACTAAAAGTAAAGCTAAAATACATACTATTTTAGCACCAAGTATCTTGCAAATCCTTTGATTATTCATCTGTTTATTTGACAAAACGCTAAGCTTTTTGCCCTTGACTTGTAAAAACAGCATTTTATTCAACCCTTTATTAAAATTAGCTTTTATCAGGTTATTCCTAAAAATTTAAAATTATCTCTCTTAAATATCGATATCAACAAAATATTTTTTTAAATTAAACAAAAGCGAAAATTAACCCTAAACCCTAATATTCATGAAAAAGCTATTATTTTTCTTGGTTTGTGGGATGCTTTGGGTAAGCAGTCTCAAGGCTCAGCAAACGCAGTACATGGTATTCGAATTTGTCAAAGTTGAAAACGAACAGCTTTTCGATTATATCGAGTTCAAAGATCTAATGGAGAAAGTGTACAGGCAAGCACTTAACGATCAGCGAATCAAAGGCTGGGACTTTTGGTCTTTGCAATCTGGTGGAGATCACTCCGACTTCCAGTACATCATGGTCACCTACTACAATGATCCAGTCCAAATGATGAATGGCCTGGATCAGAAATCAATGATAGAGTACACCAAAATCGCCTATCCACATCTCAATAGTATTCAAGTAGGCAAACTATTCCAAGAGTCTCTTAAGATGCGTGATATGCCTATGAGGTTGTATATGAAGGAAATTGCAGAAACTAATGACAATTTTCAGATGAAACCTGGTGTATTGGCTTCTTTTGATTTGATGAAAGCAAATGAAGGTCAGTTTGACATCTATGAAAAAGCTGAATCAGAGGTTTTCAAGCCTATTCACCAAAAATTTGTAGATCAAGGCATGATGGGACATTGGAGTTTGTTGAGAACTGCACTGCCTTTGGGATCAGAAGCCAAATCCACACACTTGACCATGAATGTTTACAAAGATTATATGCAGTTTTTCAATGCTCAATCCTATGAAGACATGAATCAAACAGCCGCTCAGCGAGAAGCTGTAAATGAAGGGTTAAACTCTAGAGACCAAAAATGGGTTTATCTGGCAACATTAGAAAACGTAGTTCGATAGTCCGGTTGCAACATACGTGGAGAGGCTTCGAGGGAAGCCTCTTTTTTTGTTTTATAATCGAAAAGGTCACTTTCCAGTTTTTTATTGGCATTTATTACACATTCTATCTTTGTGGCTAAACTCGAATTATGTAATAAGTTTCATAATGAGATATGTAATTGCAAGAAAATCAGGCTGCTTGGAGACTCAGTCCGCCGCGGCGGATATGGAGAAGTCGAAAACAGTAACTTAGTGGCTGATTTTGAAGCAATTAAAGACCGCAATAACTTGTGGGCCGTGGCATAGAATTGCTAATGTATAATGCGGGTTAAAAAGCTAACCATCGATCATAGAACCTAAAAAGCAGCAGTCCTACCACTGGACCAATAAATAGCAATGCCAACACTTGGTTGATTTGAATCCAATTGAGTAAATATTGCGCAAGCTGAATACTTATAATCGAAAGAGTGAAGCCCAATGAATTAACCAAAGTCAACGCAGTACCTCTATATTCTGCAGGAACACTCTGAGCGACAAGCGTAGAAAACTGGGGAGAATCAGCGGTAATAAATATCCCCCAAACGAGCAGCAATCCTATCCAAATCCAGCTTGATAAGCCGCCAACAAACAAGACCACTAGACAACAAATCCCAGAACCCGCTAGAGCCACTTGTGCAACCTTCTTACTCCCGAGTCGCCTGGCTATCACACCACCCACAGCGCAAGAGACTCCTCCTATGCTTATTACAAAAAAAGTAAGTAAACTGTCATGGGATTGCATCGCCTCATTTCCTTTGAAAAAAACAATCAAAATCGGGACAAAAGCCCAAAAAGTATAAAGCTCCCACATATGCCCAAAATATCCCGCAGACGCACTTTTCAGCGCTCTTATCTTAGCTAGTTTTGGCAATAAACTGAGATCAAATTTGGAATTTACTTTATGAAAGGGGCCATTTGGAACAAAAAACCCTATAATAAACCCTCCTAAAATGGCTAACCCAGAGGTACACCATAGCACTAGCTTCCAAGAGAAGTTTAAATCAAGACCTTTTAACAGATGCGGAAAAGCTGTCCCAAAAACCAGTGCGCCCACCAAAAAACCTAAGGCGGCACCCAGTCCTTTCTGAAAGTAATCAGCAGCAATCTTCATTCCTACAGGATATATTCCAGCGAGGAAAAAGCCAACCATAAACCGACAAACTAATACCATGGTCAAATGCATAGGCAGAATAACAATCAATAGATTGAAACAAGCCGCCAGAATAGAACTAAAGAAGAAAACATCGCTTGGTGAAAATCGATCTGGAATAGAAAAAATAGCAAAAATCAAAGTTCCCAATATAAAACCCAACTGAACTACCGTAGTGATACTGGCTAAAATCCCAGGTATTTGGAGGAGTTGACTGATTTCAGGGACTACTGCATTCCCTGCAAACCAAAGCGAAGTGCCAAAAAATTGAGCAATGACGATCAAAATCAGGGCACTTCGCGATGTTAATTGAGTTTTCAAGCTCCTAATATTCGGCGGATAGTCGTTACTTCTTCAGCACTGAAAACAGAATTCTTCACTGCGCCCACATTATCATCCAATTGCGCTGGTTTAGAGACTCCGACTAACACAGAAGTAATTCGCTGATCCTTCAGTAGCCAAGCTATTGCCATCTGAGCAAGTGTCTGCCCTCTACCGAAAGCAATGTCATTCAGTTTTGAGATCATACTGATCTTCTCATCAGAAATCTGCTCAGCCTTCAGGTATCTACCATCCTTAGCTGCACGGGAATCTTTTGGAATTCCTTTCAGATACTTATCAGTAAGCAATCCTTGCTCCAATGGAGAGAAGGCAATACTTCCTACTCCTTTTTGGCCCAACACATCCATCAAGCCGTCTTCTGCCCAGCGGTCGATCATAGAGTATCGCGGCTGGTGGATCAAAAGTGGTGTACCCAAGCGTTCTAAAATTGCGTATGCTTTCGCAGTATCTTCAGCAGAATACTGAGAAATACCCACATATAATGTTTTGCCTTGCCTTACTAATAGATCAAGTGCTCCCATTGTCTCCTCTAGCGGAGTATCTGGATCTGGTCTATGATGATAGAAAATATCCACATAGTCCAATCCCATGCGCTTCAGGCTTTGGTCACAGCTGGCAACCAAGTACTTTTTAGAACCATAATTCCCATAAGGTCCAGGCCACATATCCCAGCCGGCTTTGGAAGAAATAATCAATTCATCTCGCAGGTTGGAGAAGTCTTTTTTCATTATTCTACCAAAATTCTCTTCTGCAGACCCAAACGGAGGCCCATAGTTATTTGCCAAGTCAAAATGACAAATTCCAAGGTCAAAAGCTCTTCGGAGAATGGATCGGCCTAGAGTAAAGTCAGCATTGTGACCGAAATTGTGCCAAAGCCCAAGACTGATTTCGGGTAAAACTAAGCCACTATTACCACATCTGCGGTACTTCATCTGATGATAGCGATCTGAGGCAGGCTGATAGGGTAAAAGTGGGGAATGATCGTTGATATCCATTTTTTTAGGTTTGAGTGTATGATTAAGCAAACCAAATTAGAGCGATTAAAACTGATATCAAACCTAACCCCATAAGAAGTAGGTAACTTTTCCATAGATAGGCGATCCAGTTATTAAATTTAATCCCTGCAGCGGCAATCACCGCCATCATCCCACCGTTAGTTGGTGTAATAAGATCCATTAATCCACCGGCATACTGATACGTCAGCACGGCCACTTGTCGAGAGATTCCTAGCAAATCCATCAAAGGAACTGCCAGAGGAGTCGTCAATACCGCCTGCCCGGAAGTACTTGGAACAGGAATGTGAATGATGGCCTGGCTTATATACAGCCCAACAGCAGCAAATTGTACAGGCATACTTTCCAGTGGCTTAAACATCGCTTGAATAAGCGGGTCAATAATAGCTGTATTCTGCAAAATCAAATAGACACTGCGCGCTAACCCCACGATCACTCCAGCAAATATCATTTCACTAAAACCGGCAGTATATGCTCTTGCTGTGCCATTTAGACCCAATTTTCCAATCAGACCGCAGCTAATACCTACTACAAAAAACAAGGCACTCATTTCATTATAGCCCCAATCATGAAAGATTATACCCCAAGCCATCACAGCCACACCACCAAAAGTCAAAAATAGGATCAAAGCATGTTCAAATGAAATCTTCACAGGTTTCATTTCATACGTTTCCAAAGATGGTTTTTTCAGCTTGCCGTACCTAATATGATAACCGCACCAGAAGACTACAGCCAAGACTAAAAACACTAATCTATAGGCAAAACCCTCATTGAAATCAAGTTCGGCTATCGTTTGTGATAATAAGGAGCCAAATGGATTGACAGGTGAGAAACTAGCTCCAACAATGGCAGAACCTAAGGCTAACGCAATTATAGATCGCACATCATAATTAATTTTCTTTGCTAAAAGCACCAAAACTGGAGCCATTGCAATGAGTTCCTCCTGCATGGCAATGGTACTTCCGCAAAAAGCAAAGACAAATCCTATAAAATATAAAAGCAAATATTGCCTATTCCTGAAATTATAAATAAGGGCTTCAATACCTTCTTGAAGGGCACCCGTTTTCTCAACAACATAAAAAGCGCCTCCCAATAGCAAAATCACCACGACAATATCAGCCCCGAGAATGAATCCTTCAGGTATAGATAAGGCTACATCATAGATAGTAGCATTTTGATCTTCTATGACCTGAAAGCTTCCCGGAACAATTATTTCTCTTCCCGTATCGGCATCTAATACTCGATCATACTTGCCTGATTGTACAAAATAGCTTGACAAAGCTGCCAAAAGGATAAACCCTAAAAGAATAATTATCGGATGTGGGAAGGATAATTTCATTTAAAAAAATAAGGTTTATGGGAAATATAGGATATTATCTGGCGAGCAATATTAATTCGAAAATCAACTTTATCTCTTGAGTTAGCAAATAGAAAAATTCCAGTTTCCTCTTCTTTGGAATAAAACAAAAGACTAGAATATCCAGCCTGTCCTCCAAAATGTCCTACCCACTCATTGCCATTTATTGAAGTCCTTTGAAACCCAAGAGGAGCTACATCACCTTCATTTCCCAGCCAATCAAGTGCCTGTTGATATACTCCCAAATCTCCTCGCAGCAAGTGGACCAAGGCCAAACTCATGTCTTTGGTAGTAGTAATCAGACCCGAGGAAGGAGAAGGAAGAATTGAAAATTTGATTCTTTTTGGCTCAATCCTTTTCCATAGAAAGGTTTTCTGATATCCGGTAATTCGATGTTCATCCGTAGGCCAGGAAGTGACAAACTCAGAACTTGTCATACCGGAAGACTCTAATACATGGCTTTGAATAAGTGTTTGGAAATCAAGGTTTTCAGATTGGCTGAGCAAAAACCCTAAGAAGTCGAAATTAGAATCCGAATAGTGATAGCTGGTAGAATCTGAATGATAGGTAGCGGGATTTCTCAAAAACTCTGCTCCCCATTGATTCAACTTTTTGGATTTTGAAAAAGAGAAAATCATTTCAGTAAAACTCTTATCCCGAAAACCTGATTGATGTGATAAAAGACTTTCTAAGCGGATCTTGGCAAGAGTAGATGAATTGAAATTCTCCCCCAACCCAAGTGAATACAAAGAATCATTAGCCTTTATTCCTTTAGCCAGAAAAGCATTTGCCACTCCTATAGCTGTAAATATTTTGGAAACAGAAGCAACTAAGATTTTACTTTCTATAGATAATGAGTCCTTAGTCTCCATGTTTTCATAGCCAAAAGCATTCAAATAGGACACCTTGCCATTCTTTACTAGGGCAACAGAAATGCCTGGTAATAAATAGGTTGACAAGGCTTGGTGTAAAATGGAATCAATGCCTAGGCTTTCCGAAGTTGCTTCTGTGATAGGATTAAAACGGACTTTGGGATAACTATGCCACCATTCCCAGCCTATAAAAACTGCTACCCAGAAAACCAAAACAGTCAATAAAATTTTGATTTTCTTGTTCATATATGTAGCTACTTAAAGTCAAATTAGTCTTTGTTTCAAAGAATTATCGAATAAAAACAAGAGTTAGGTACTGCCATGGCATTAGAACCTATTCATTTTAACATACCTAATATCCATATGTGAAAAATCGCTATCCAGTTTTTCCCGGTTCCAATTTCCCGTAGTGGCAGTAGCTTCATAGGCACTCTGCAGAAATTCAAGCAGCATTTCATTGGGAGCTGAGGACTTCCAAACTTCCTCGTAGTTTAACATAAATTCCCCCATGTCATTGTTCCAATAGGCTTTATCAGGAGAAATTTTGGCATTTTTAAAATCAGGATAATTGGGGTAGCAATAAGCATAAAAAACAGGTGTTTTGAATGCCTCACTTCCAGGCCAAAACCCTACGCTGAATACCTCATGAGAATAAGCCTCTTGCATGACCGCAGCGGGTATATTAGGGACTTGACCAGAGAATTGCGGTGCTCTATTTCCTGAAAAGCGCGTATATGCCAAATCAAAAGATCCCCAAAAGAAATGTATAGGGCTATTTTTCCCAGTAAACTTCGTTCTAAAAACCCCAAATACATTTTGGATTTGAACCAGTGCTTTCCAAAAGCTTTGAGCTGCATTGGCTTGATATATCAAGCGCTTCTTATTCTTAGCAAACGGAATAGGGTCAGGAACTTCATTGGGTCTCGAATGGATTTTCAAATCAATACCCAAAAACTTCAACTTTTCCATCAATTGCTCATAGAAGCTGGCGACAGTTTGACCACCTAAAGTAAATCTATCCCGGGCTCCATTACTGGTTTTTATTCTCAATTCATGATGAATGAAGTCAAATTTGATATCAAAAACTCCATTTTCATAGGGGATCAAACCAGTTGTAAGTCCATGAGAATCTACATAAAGTGCTACATGCCAAGAATGATTTTGCCACGGTGATTTTTTGAGCCGAACTTTACCAACAATCTGTGCCCATTGATGCAAAAGATAAATGGTGTCCTTATTGTCTTCGAATTGAAATACAGGCCAAGAATTCTTTTTAGGTGCCATAAATAAAAGTTTATCTTTCAATTTATAGGTTTTCCACGCTGAACAAAAATTAAATTTCAGACTTTAATAAATTCTCCAAAGTCTTCATCCCATTTGTGGCGTTTTCAAGGATATTAAACACCTTTTTTCTGAAATTTACTTCTGGTTTTTTTGGATCAATTACATATATCCTGGTTTCATCAGCAACAAAATCCACTAAACCTGCAGCAGGATAAACTTGTAGGGAAGTCCCAATCACTACCAAAACATCAGCTGAAGTAACTATCTCCATAGCCTTTTCCATCATAGGAACCTGCTCCCCAAACCATACGATATGCGGGCGAAGCTGGCTCCCTTTTTCGCACAGATCGCCCTCTTTTATCTCCCAGTGATTCAAGTCATAAACCAAGCTTGGATCTACAGAACTCTGTGCCTTTTTCAATTCCCCATGAAGATGGATTACGTGGGTAGAACCTGCACGCTCATGCAAATCATCGACATTTTGAGTGATGATAGACACATCAAAGTCCTTTTCCATCCCAGCTAAAATTAAATGAGCCTTATTCGGCTCACATTCAAGTAATTGCTTTCTCCGCTGATTATAAAAATTCTGCACGAGTTGACGATTTCTTCTCCAGCCCTCTGGTGAGGCCACTTCCATCACCTCATGTCCTTCCCAAAGTCCGCCCGAGTCCCTAAAAGTCTTGATTCCACTCTCAGCAGAAATCCCCGCACCACTGAGAACTACCAAATGCTTGTTTTTGCTCATGATTTATTGGGATTTAGGATGTTTGAAATTTAAAGTCAACACTATTGAATCTCCTGAATTTCCCGCAGATCAACGCTGAAAAGGATCGCTGATAATCGCAGATTTTTCCATCGCTATCAAGTTGAATTCACAGAGTCATTTGGGCTAATCTGCGGAATTTATCTGCGAAACTCTGCGGGAAATCTACTCAATCTTAAATAAACCTGCACTTGAGGTATTTGATTTTTTCTCCTTTATCAGAAAACATCTTTTCGTAGCGAGTCAGTATCCCAAAGTGATTATCCTTCCAGTCGCTTTGATAGAAATTATGTGTGAACCCAATTACTTCTATATCCTCCCTAGTTTGAAAAAGCTCCAGCGAATAATTGAAAAGATCTGTATTGTCCGTTTTAAAGTGTAAAACACCATCATTTTTAAGCATGGGTTTGTACATATCCAAAAAGCGTGGGGAGGTCAATCTGCGCTTTTCGTCTCCTTCTCTGGGAAATGGGTCTGGAAATGTGATCCATAATTCAGAGATTTCATCTTCAGCAAAGTATTTATCCAAAAGCTCAATCTGCGTTCTAAGAAATGCCACATTGTGAATTCCCTCGGCTGTTGACGTTGAGCTGCCTTTCCAGATTCTACTTCCTTTGATATCAACTCCAACGAAGTTTTGGTTAGGGAAATTACGTGCCAAGCCCACTGTGAATTCACCTCTTCCGCAGGCCAGTTCCACAACGATAGGGTTTCGATTCTGAAACTGTACTTCATTCCAGTTTCCTTTGATTGTTTCAAAAATTGGCTTGCCGGCCTGGACTACATTTGGGTTCTCTTCGTTTTCTTGGAAGCGAACCAGTTTCTTTCTACTCATCTAAAGCTCTTCGATTTCTGCAACTACAAAAGTACTCCCTCCCACAAAAATCAAGTCATCTTCCCTTGCATTTTTTCTAGCAAATGCTAAAGCTTCATTTATATCAGGAATTACTTCATATTTCAGATTGAAAAATCGTGCTTTTTCCGCGAGTTGATCTGCGGGCAAAGCTCTAGGAAGTTTAGCTTCGCAAAAAACATAGTGTGCGGATTTTGGAAGCATGGACAGCACTTTGGATATATCTTTATCCTGAACCATCCCCAGCACAAGCCAAAGTCTTGAAAATGTATAAGTTTCCAGTTGGGAAAGGATTTCACGAAATCCAGCTTCATTGTGGCCCGTGTCACAGATTACAGTCGGATTTGAAGATAGTGTTTGCCATCTCCCTTTCAGTCCTGTCAATTCAGATACGTCCGATAATCCTTTTAAAACAGCCTCCTGTGGCAAATCCCAACCCATTTTCCTCATTTGAGCAATTGATTCCAGAATGCCCGGGAGATTATATTTCTGATAATTTCCATTTAGTCCAAAAGTCAGTTTAAAGGAATTGTGTGCCGTGGTCTGTGTCTTCACAGACCACTTTAATCCATCTGATTGATTGAATGATTGAATGCTAAAACTCGCTTTCCCGTCTTCCTCAGATTCTTTATGAGCCTTCCAGATTTCAGCCGCAAAAGTAATAGGGGCATTCATCTTTTTAGCCTTCTCGATGAAAACGGCTCTGGTTTCTTCTTGGGTTTCGCTGATCACCACAGGAGTATCCGCCTTGATGATGCCTGCTTTTTCCCCTGCGATCATTGGCAAAGTATCTCCAAGAAATTGGACATGATCCAAGCCGATATTGGTGATCAATGAAAGTTCGGGAGTGATAATATTGGTGCTATCAAAATTACCGCCCATTCCTACTTCCACTATCGCCATATCCACTTCCTCCTGTACAAAATGCCAAAAAGCCATACCAACCGTCATTTCAAAGAAACTAGGTTTCAATTCATCCAAAAAGCTTTTATTTTCTGCCACAAATTGAACTACCAGGTCAGGGCTGATTTCCTGTCCGTTAATTCGGATTCTCTCTGTAAATGATTTGAGATGTGGTGAGGTGTAAAGTCCGGTTTTATATCCAGCACTTTGAAAAATAGCCGCTAAACTATGGGAAGAACTTCCTTTACCATTGGTTCCTGCCACATGAATTGATTTGAATTTACGCTCTGGGTTTCCCAAATGATCACAAAGTAAAATAGTACTTCGGAGATCTTTCCTGAAAGCTGAAGCTCCCACGCGTTGAAACATGGGAAGGGAATTAAACAAATATTCCAGCGTCTCCTGGTAAACCATTGCTTAATCTACCTTAATGACGAACGTGATTTTGCCTGTTGAAAACTCAGCGGCAGCGCCACCTTGTTTCTTAAAAGATATCTGGTTTACTACCTGACGATAATAAGCCAATACATCATTCGAAACATTATATTCCAAAGGAACTGCCTGCACCACTCTCCCCAGATCATCAATGGTGATTTTAAAAACAATTTTACCATTTCGGGTAGAGACTCTATCATTTATATTTGGTCGCTGCGCAAAATCCCAACCTGCAAGATCCAGACTATATCCATCACCGGAGTTGGCTCCTTTTCCAGAGCCCACACCCATAATAGCTCTTCCATCTACCGTGCCTTTAGGGTCGCCTTCGTCACCTTTTTCATTGGAAGTACCTTGGGCTCCGCCTGAGGCCGGTGTAGTTCCTTTTCCTGAAGTCCCGCCTGCTCCAAATATTGCTCTCTGATCAATTTTTGGCTTTTCAGGTGCTTTCTGTACGGTTTCTTTTTCTTCAGCTTTTGCTGGAGTTTCTACCGGTTTGGCCACTTCTTTCTTTACTGGTTCAGGTTTTTTAGTCTGTTCTGTAGCCGTTTCCTCACCTCTGATCGGTGATGGTTTGGTAGTTACAGCTTTATTGACGGAAGGCTTTGGTTGTGCGGTAGGTTTAGCTGTCTCTGTCTTTGGGCTTGGTGCAGGAGTGGCTGGCTTAGTCACTTCTGGGGCTATTTCTCCCGGAGCCGCTGCTTCCACTACTGGAGTTATGACTTCTGAAGGAGCTACGGGACTATTCCTTTCACCAGACCCAGTCGGAGTAAAACCAAGATTAAGCTCCAAACCAAATGTAGGTAAAGGAGGAACGGGTTGCTTCCAAACCACAATAAAATAGAGCGCAATCAAAAGCAACACGTTAAAGATAATGGTGATTATCCACGATTTCTTTTTGCTTTCGCTCTCTATTTTCTCTGCATTCCAGTATTCCATTTCATTTGATTATTATTTGTCTTTTAAATGCCAAATGGAATCTCACATTATGACCATCCCAGTGTTTGAGGCTTGAGATATGCTCGATTTCTTCTTAGAATGGTTTTGTAGCTATAGATACATTTGCCTCAAGTCCTGCTGCAATTCCTCCGATCTCCACTAAATACTCTACGGGAACATCTTTATCAATGTGCAACACTACCTGACCTTTCTTATCCTTAAGTAAAGAAGTCAATTCTCCCTTGATTTGTTCCCTTGGGACTATCTTGTCATTGACAGAATACTTAAGATCCTTGGTGATTGTAACGCTAACTTCCTGCATAATGATGTCCGAAGTCTCGCTGGAAGGTAGGTTTACAGGCAAACCTGAAGGGGTAATGAAGGAAGAAGTTAGCATAAAGAATATCAACAACAGAAATATAATATCTGTCATCGATGACATGCTAAATGCCGGATCTACTTTATTTTTAGCCTGAAGTCCCATGGTATTAGTCTTGAAGCAAGTCTATAAATTCTATCGAAGAATATTCCATATTATGAACAAGCTTCGATACCTTCGATACTAAATAGTTGTAACCTAAGTACGCAATAATACCTACCACCAAACCTGCGGCAGTAGTGATCATCGCTTCATAGATACCTTCGGAAAGAAGCTTTGGCGAAACCATCCCTTCCTCTTGGGCTATAGCTATAAACGCCTGAATCATACCTGCAACGGTTCCTAAAAACCCAATCATAGGCGCTGCACCAGACACAGTTGCCAAGAGATTCAAGTTTTTCTCCAACTTATAAATCTCAATTTTACCTACGTTCTCGATAGCCACTTCTATATTCTTTAGCGGAGAACCTATGCGATCTACTCCTTTGGCAATCATATTAGCCACAGGTGTATGCTCGCCGGCACAAAGGATTTTCGCCTTTTCAGTCTGACCACTTTGAACCAATACTTTCACTTGATCCATTAGATAAGAGGAAGTTTTAGAAGCCTTATTGAGCGTGATCAATCGTTCTACAAAGATAAAAATTGCCAGAATGAACAATAAATAAAGCGGAACCATCATGTATCCGCCTTTGATTAAAAGATCAAGAAGTCCAATGTTATCTTTGGTGGCACCCATCGCCAGGCTGTCTGCTACAGAAAGTGTATCTGTAGAGAGCGTTTGAAGTAGAATCATATTAATATTTCAAAATCCATAAATCTTCCGTGTACTGGTCTTTGACACGAGTAAGTTCTTCATTGATGGCCGTCCAGCCTCTTGAAGTCCCTATAGCCAAACGATAATTAGTGACATCTTCGTATGGCAAAATCAGGTAAATGGTCTCCACCCTATTCTTATATTTTTCTGCTTCCTCCAATGCCAGAGCTTCGTTGGGAAGGCTTCCCACTACAATATAGAATTGAGGTCGATCCGCTTTCTCTGTAACTCGAACCAAAGTCCCAGACTCCTTAGACGCAATAGTTGTACCAGTTTGGGCTGATTCAGGAGAAGAAGAAACAGAACTTATAGAATCTGTAATAGTTGTCTGATCATCAGGTATTTGTGTTTCTTCACTTGGGGTAGAATTGATGGCTACTTTATCGGTTTCCGCACTTGGCAAGTCTTCTGTGGATTTAGAAATAACCACACCAGAATCCTGCCTTGGAACTACCGATTTATTCATTTGCCAAATAATCACTATGACCACCGCCAAAGCTAGCATCGCCACAAGCCAAACCCAGGAATTACTGGATTTCTTAGCCTCGGATGTAGGTTTTGAAGAAACAATCTTTTCCGCTTCGGCTATTTTAGGTTTTGTTGCCTGTATAGTCCTCCTTTTAACTTCAGCTACGTCTATTGGAACAGTCTTTTCCTCTTCTTTCTTAGGGGGTTCAGCCTGCGCGAAAGGAACAATTTCTACATATGGAAGCCCATAATCCTTAGAATCAGTCCAATGCTTATTATCTGTGGTTTTACCAGTCATAGCTTTCGGGGAATGTTACGAAACTAAATGAATTGAGCCTAAACCCCAACCCATCACTTCAAACAATCTTAGAATTTAAAAGAAGCTCCGCCTATAAACTGAATACCTCTTACCGGATAATTCAGCCAACGCATATTTTTACCATTCAAGAGATTATTGCCTTCGGCAAAAATGGAGATTCTATCCGTGATTCCGTAATCTGCTTTCAATTGCAATTCAGCTATAGTTTTTAATTTAACTACCTCATAAGGTCCAGGATAAGGCCCAGTGTATCCAAGGATATCGTTCAAGTCATGACCACGGGCTTTTATCCCTCCCATCAAATTCAAATTTGCCTGCACAATCAATCGCTCCAAAGGCGTCACCTGATTATTTACGCTCAGTTCCCAGATTGGTCTATTCCAAGCTTCAGCCTGAGTGCTCAGATCATATTGGTACAAATCTAATCTACTGTTAAGTGAAAATACGTCGGAAAGCTTATAGCCGAGCTCAGCATTAATATTATAGACCGTGGTCTTATCATCATATACCAGGCTAAATCTTGCTGAATCAGTAGTCACCAGATTATTGGTGTACTTATTTACAAAGAAGTGCATCTGATTGTATCGACTCACATTGGCAGCAGCACGATAGCTGAATGCTCCTTGAAACTGGCCTTCTATCCCACCTTCTATTTTGTAATTCTGAACCGTATTTAGCAATTGCTCACTTGGTCCCAAATAAGGATTTTCATTCACAAAACTGTAATAAGTATGGCGCTGCACATCACCGGAAAACTCTCCAAAAAAGCCAAACTCTTCAGCGAATTGATAGCTTGCTTTGAGCACCGGGAAGACATGGAAATCACTTGATTTATTCTCTAATGAGTCATTTTCTGAAACAAGGTTTACACCAGCTGTGAAATTAAATGCTTCGTATTTGTAAGAAATCGTAGGACGGATACCAAAATAAGTTCTATCCAAAGAATATGTCATATCCTCAGGCTTTGTAGAAAAATAAGACAACCCAACTTTTCCAGCCCAGTCTTGTGTAGGTCTGAATGTCAAGCTTGCTTCCGCACCAAGTTGATTTTCTTTGGCTAAGTAGCTGTCCGTAAAATTCCTAAAACTCAACTGGCCTTCATATGAAAAAGGCCCAACTTTCTCAAGTTCACGAATTCCTGCTTTCACCTCAATTGCCTGAAACACATTACCATCAAATCCGGCAAACTCTCCATTCTCATCTGTTGCAAATTTTGGGTCGAGACCGTAGAACTGGTAACTATCCTGATCCCATTTAATTCCACCAAAGACCTCGAAAAAATCAGTAAAGTAGCTGCCGTCAAACCCAAGATTCGTGTGAGATTCCTTGGATTCCTCTGCTAAAACAGGGCCTTTACCAAAACTCTGATGATTTAACTGCAATGAATAATTGAAGTCAGCGATCTCTGTCCCCATGTATCTAGCCTCCAAAAGTGGAGAGGCAAAATTACCATAACCTACTCGAACATAACCTGGATATAGCTCTAGTCGCTCAGATGAATAGACTTTCTGTGAAGGCTCAGCTTTCAGATCCAAGGGTTTCAGATTCAAAGGATAGCTCGTCACTAAATAGCTATATTCATTCAACCCTGTGGGCTTGGGTAGCACGGGCAATTTCTCATACATCCTCGGCTGAACCGGTACTGTAAGTACGCGATCTTTTCGGATCACAAATTCCTGATCGGTGACAGCTCCTCTCTGCTGGGTTTGGGCAAAAGCCCAACCGGATGTCAAACCGATAATCCCTGTCAAAAGGATAGTTTTAGCTAACTTTTTCATGGTTTAATTAAGGGTTTGAAGTTTGGATTGTGCCATTTCTTTGATTTCAGCATTGGTAGAATTCTCGACGATAGATTCTAAAGTTGCTTTAGCTTGGAATTCTTCCCCGCTTTTCAAGTAGTTGTCTGCCAAAAGCAAAAAGATCCTCCCATACCAATAGTCGTAATTGACAAATGGCCCCGACTGATCAAATATGAGCTCATTTGATTGAGTCACTTCACCTTTTTCCTGTAAGGCAAATGCCAACAAGTATAGCCCTTCGGCTCCCTGCACAGTTTTGTAGTCAGCCACTAAAGCAGTCAAAGTCAATTCAGATTGTGGCTTTTGATTCAACTCACCTTGAGCTTTTGCTTTGATAAGCAAGGCTTTGGGAGAAGATTCAGGAATAACGCCATCCAGCCTAGCCAAACGCTCAGCCTGTGTGATCGCCTGCTGATATTTCCTAGTTTCAAAATTTGCAATCATCAATCCCTGTACAGCCTCTGCTTCCTCAGGTTTGCTGCGGGCATTTTGCACAGAGGTTTCTAAGTAAGGAATGGCTTGGGCAAAGTTGCCTCTTTCTAATTCTATCACGCCTATTTTCTGCATGGCACGAAGTCTCTGTGGAGAAGCGGGCTCTCTTTCCAGTGTCTTGAATTGTGCCAAGGCTTTTTCCGTATCACCGGCTTGCATGTAGCTATCTCCCAGGAAATAAAGTGCATCTGCCCGTTGTGCTGACTGCGGGTAATTCTTCAGGTAATTTTCGAACCCTCGTATTGCCTGCGTAAAATTCTTATCAAAATAGGTCCCTTTTGCTGCCTCAAACTCCAAGGACTGCACGCTTCCGCTGCTCGGATTGGATCCTTTATATTTGGTCAAATAGTCAGAAAACTCACCCGATCTTCCCTGAAGAGCAAGTGTTTCTTGGAGGCCTTTTAATGCAGTCTCTGAGTTTTCCGAATTCGGGTGGTTATTTAAGATCGTACTGTAATCTTGAATTGTTTGGTCGTAATTTTGAAGCGAGAAATTTGCCACAGCTCTGCCTTCTAGTGCATAGGGCACGAATGGACTATTGGGTTTGGTGTTTAGCAGATCAGAGAACGAAACAGAAGCAGCCTGATAGCTAGTCTCTTCCATATAGATCTGCCCACGCTGATAAAGCGCATCTTCCAAATACAAACTGCTCGGATACCGTGAAATCAGCACATCCAATTGGCCTAATGCTTCCTGATTTCTGGACTGGAAATTCTGCACCACGGCCAATCTGTAGTAAGCATAATCTACTCCCGAATTCCCCTCGTTAATTGCTCGCTGGAAAGTAGAAGCTGCTTCACTAAATCTTTTCTGCACATAATAGCAATCCCCTAATCGCAAAATCGCATCGTCGTATTGCTGCTTATTGGCAATGATCTGTCTGTTTTCGGTAAATTTTCTGAATTGCTCCTCAGCTTTTGGATATTGCTGGGAGTTGAAGTATGCGTAGCCAAGTCCGTAATGGGTTTTTGTGACAGTGCCATTGGTGCCTGAAGGGCGATTGCTCAGTACTGATTCGTAGGCTTTGATCGCCTGCGGCAAATTATCAGCAGCTGAATTGATTTCCCCTTTCCAGAAGTATGAATCTAAAACCAAGCTTTTGTCAACCGGGTATATTAGCGATTTATCTAGATAAGCTAATGCAGGATTCCATTTTTGATCACGGTAATACACCATAGCCTGGTAGAAAGCCACTTTCTGATAAGCGTCTTGAATTCTAGGTGACTTATTGGAGATTTTATCCATCTGCTCTATGGCACGCAGGTAATCGTTGGTATTTACTAGGGCTTCTGAAAGTAAGTTCTCAGCTTCTGACCTGTATTTTCCAGAGGGATAAGTTTCCACATATTCATCCAAAGCAGTAATGGCAGACTGAAAACTACCTTTCTGAAGATTTACCTTAGCATAATTGAATATGGATTCTTCCTTGATGGCTGGATTAAAGTCAGATTTGGCTGCTGACTGGAAACTTGTAGAAGCAAACTGATAATTCTCCAGCTTCAGATAGGCCTGAGCTAAGTAATAACTGGACGCTTGCCCGATCTCATCAGTAGCTGATGCGGACACCTTTAGGTAATCAGTAGCTCGTTGGTAGTTCTTGATTTCAAACTGAGAAATACCCGCCTTGTAGATTTCCTCTCTTCCCAATTCCCCTTTGCGGGAGTTGATGTAAGCATCGTAGTTTTCTGCCGCTTTTGGAAAGTTCTTATTCGCATAATAAGCTTCCGCTAGGTACAGATAGATTACTTCTCTTTTCTCTAGATTTTGCCCATTGGATAACTTTGGCTCAGCAAAACTGATCAACTGATCGTAACTGCCTTGCTTGTAATAAAGGGCTGCCAATAGATAAGGAACCTTGTTGGCATAGTAGGGAGATTGTGAGGCAGTCTGAAGATCTGAAATGGCTTTGGCAGTGTTCCCACTTTCCATGGCGATAAAGCCACTGTAATAATATGAATCAAAACTCGCCTGCTGGTTTAGGGCTTTGCCTGTATCAAAAAAGGGGGCTGCTTCCGCATACTGATTGAGCTGAAAATGAGAATAGCCTTGCTTGAAAAGCACTTCGGCTTGACTTTCAATAGGTAGTTTACCGGTATTTACTAATTTATAGCTATCGATTGCTTCTGCGAAATTCCTTTTGAAGAAAAAATGATCTCCCAGATACAATCCTGCAGTGGTCACCGAAGGATCATTCCCATGCTCATAAATGTACTTTTTCATCAAGCCTGCGCCATCAGGACTTTCAAGCTGTAAAGCAGCCATGGCACGATTCAACTCGGCATTTTTTGCTTGACCTGAATTCACAGGTTTTTCTAGCAGCCTTGTATTGTCGTAGATACTTGCAGAAAAAAGCTGCTTCTCAAAAAGCTCCAGATTGTGATCTAGCTTCTGTTGTGGACTGCTCTGGTAGAGGCTAGACTGAGAATACGCCTCCAAACTAAGTCCAAGGCTCGCAAGGAGCACAAGGTGATATTTCATGTGTTTATAATTTTCTTTCAAAGGCCATAACCTGTCCCGTAACGTAGGAAACGGGATGGAATCTCGCATGCATTAAACACCCACCTGTGTGAAGCTTACGGTCATACTCGATTTCATAGAGTGCTTAGGAAATCAGTGCAAAATCTTGTAAACAAGCTCTCGGAGGTTTTCGGCTTCGCTTAGACTTCCGGAGTCAACTCCTTTGTAACGAAGATCTGCCTCTTTGATGCATGCGAACACATCAATTACCTTGCCCAAATTGTAGTTTCGGGATGCTACCAGATATTCTTTGACTACAAAAGGAGGTAGTCCTAAAAGGCTGGCGAGTTGTTGTTCTGTTGCTCCTGATTTCTTCGCCTGATGAATCAGCGCGATTCTGGTAAAATAGTTGAACATCAGCGAAAACATAGGAATCACCGGGTTAGCCTTGGGATTTTGGATGAAGTAATGAATGATCTTATTTGCCTTCACTACATCTTTGAAGCCTATTGCTTTCAGAAACTCAAAGTTGTTGTACTCCTTATTGATGCCGATATACTTGGAAATGTGCTCGTTGGTGATCTTCGTGGGTTTCTGAAAATTGATCAGCATCTTCCCTATTTCATTCGATAGCACTTCCAGGTTATTCCCGATAGAATCTGCCAGAAGCTGTGCTGCACGATTGTCAATGGAGTGCTCAGTTTCTTTGATAAATCCCTCTATCCAATCTGTCAGCTTGTAATCCTTGACCTTGTCTGAGCGCACATAGACTGTCTTCTTATCAAGTTCCTTGTATAGGGCAGTTCTGCCATCCAGCTTCTTATACTTATGCGCAAAAACCAAAATCGTACTCGGAAGTGGGTTTTGCACGTAGCTGATGAGGAGCTTTTGCATATCCTCCTTCCCCAAGTCGGCAAGACTTTGAGCTTCCTTGATGATCACGACCTGACGATCAGCCATCATCGGAAATTTCCTGGCGTTGTTAAGGATTACCCCGACATTGGAATCTTTACCATAAAGCACCACCTGATTAAATCCTCGTTCGTGTTCGGCGATCGCATTCTTCTCTATGAATTCTGTAATCTGATCAATAAAATAGGGTTCTTCCCCATCCAAAAAGTAGATGGGCGCAAACTTTTTCGCTTTCAGATCTTTAAGTACAGCTTGTGGTTGTTGGGGCATAAATTCGGAGTAATCTCTGGCCATAAAGATAACAGGCCTATCCATTTGCCTACAAAAACCAAGGAAAGATTCTTTGCTAAACTATTCAAGGCTTAACTTTGTCTTTGTAAGTAGGAAGGTTGGAAAGTGGTGAGAGGTGAAAAGTTGGAAGTAGTGAATCCGTGCTTTTTGGTTCTGCTCTCTAGTTTATCAAATTATCATAAGAGCTGTACCTAAAGGCACAGCAGCACATCTCAACAAATTATATCTTCCAATAGATAGCCCCGCCGGGGCAATGGTAAAAACAACAACAAAATTATTGAAAGTGGCCTCTGAATAAACTTCTATGTTCCATTTGGGGTTAAAAAATGCACAGCGACCTTTGCGTGACCTCTGTGTACTCTGCGGTAAAAAAAAATATTATGAGCTTCGAAAAAGGAATTGAATTATATAAATCAGGGAAATTTGAGGAGGCCTTGGTCATTTTTGATGGATTGGTGAAAGCTACTCCAGATCAGCCGCAGTTTCATCTTAGTCGCGGGCGCATACTTTCCAGACTAGGAAGGACTGCAGAGGCGTTGGTGGAATTTGACCTGATTATCACTCTGGAACCTTACAATACAGACTTTATTGCCGATCGAGCGGTGGTATTGCACTTACTCCAAAGAAATGAGGAAGCCCTCTCCGAACTCAACAGAGCAGCTAATCTCGATCCCAAAAATCCCTATCGTTACAGCAGTCGGGCTTATTTAAAAGATAGAATCGGAGATTTGGAGGGGGCAATTGCAGACTATGAGAAAGCCATAGAGCTAGATCCAGAGGATGCTGTTTCTCATAACAATAAAGGAATGGTGGAGGAAAAACTGGGTTATCAGCAAAAGTCCAAGAAAAGCTTTGAAAAAGCGGATGATTTGGTCGGTCACAAACCAAATGAAGCTGCACCACCCAGTCCAAAGCCTGCGGAAGAAAGCTCAGAATTTCCTAAGATCGATTCAAAAGTTAAAGCTAGACCTGTAATCCTAGCTCAAAAGAAAGAAATGAGCTTTGGCCATTTTATGAATACACTTGGAGCTGTTTTCACTGATGCTAAGGCAAGAAAAGAGTTCGGCGGTTATTTAAGAGGCATATTTGGAGAGAAAAACAAATAACACCGAAATGCCTTTAGCAAGGTGGATTTATCCTAGGTCAAAGATCCTGAAGGGAACTAACCATGAATAATTATGGGTGAAACCCGTAGAAAAACGAATTAAACAGCACACCCCAACCCTGAAAGGGTTGAATAATTTCTTGTTCGACAGCTTCGCAGTTGTATAAAACTCATCTTCATTATGCGCCCCTCAGTTTCACTGGGGGCTATTCATGGTTTGACAACTTCGCGGACTTGCTCTTGAAGAAAATCAGCAGCGCACTTTGTGCCTTTCTCCGTGCCCTTTGCTGTTAAAAAGACTTAATCACCCAAAGTGGCTTATTGATGAAATAGGCCATTTTTTTTGAGATACTTTTCGAAAAAATCTGATCAAAGAATGACTTCTTTTCACTGAGCGTAATCAAGATATCACCCTTGGCAGTCTGTAAGTAATTCTCCAAACCCAGTGCAATATCATCACGGAAGGATTTCAGTACATAATTAACTTTATCATATTTAATGAATGGTTCTATCTCTTCTATCATCGTCAGGTGCAGAGATTTGTCAAGGGCTTTGTGTGAGGTGCTGACGTGTACTACATCTATCTCAGAATTAAAAAACTTGGCCACTTCCACGATTTTCCGGATGGCAATTTTATCCTCTTCTAGGTAATCACTCGCATAGACAAGCTTGCGGGGAATTTTGAAATAAACCTTTCGGGGAACCACGAGGATATCACGGTCTGATTGCTCCACGATTCTACTTGCACGAGAGCCAATGATATTTTCTCTGAAATCATTCACTCCCTCAGTTCCAACCACGATCAGGCCAGCATTGATTTCCCCAGCGTATGTCAAGGTTTCTTTGACGATACTACCTTCTCTCACCACGGCAATACAACTTTCCAGTCCATTCTGAATTCCTTCTTTGATGACCGCGCTCTGTAAATTATGCAGCTTTTCGAGTATAAAGTCCATTTGATACTTTCCACTGGCATCTGTAGGAGACAGTTTTTCATAATCGGCTCGGTTGAGCACGTGAAAGAGTATAAGATCCGCCTTGTACTTTTCCCCTAATCTGGTTGCATACTCAATTGCATTCAATGAGCATTCAGAAAAATCCGTGGGGCACAATATTTTAAAAGTTGGTTCCATATATAGTATCAGTAACCTCTGGTTCGATTAACAACATTAATCAACTCTCTGTTTTCCCGGATCAGCTTGATATTTTCTATTACCTGTGGAGCTGCAGCTTGTGGATTGGTCACACTCGCTATGTGCGGGGTCATTGTTATTTTTCGATTCTCCCAAAAAGGATGATTTTTCGGCAGAGGCTCTTGCCTGTACACATCCAGCATGGCACCGGATAGCTGGCCACTTTCCAAAGCCTCAATCAAATCATCTTCTACCAAATGCTTGCCCCTAGCTACATTGATTAGATAAGTATTTGGATTACATTTTGCAAACAGCCCTGCGTTCAGAATATTTTCGGTGTCTGGAGTAAGTGGCAGCAAGCAAACCAACACATTCACTTCCCGTAGAAACTCGTCCAATTCATCTTTGGTATAATACGGGTATTGAAAATCAGTTTTTTCTGAGTAGCCAAAGCCTACCACTGGGAAACCCATAGAATTGAGCTTTTCCATCACATCTTTTCCTAAGGCTCCTACTCCCATCACTCCCACGGTTACATCCAATTCCGGCACACTCATGTCCCAAATTTTCCTTGTCTGGTTTATTTGATAGCGAGCTGTCTGCCTGTGAAAATTCAGCACAGCCATCACCACATAGTTGGTCATAGAATACGTAAGCTTTTCATCCACTATTCTCACGATGGGTATGGCGGGGGGAATCGAGTTATCCCGTAAAATATGATCGACTCCCGCTCCCATGGAACTAATCAATTTTAGATTAGGGAAGTCTGAAAGAATTCCTTCCGGATGCTGCCAAAGAAAGACGAACTCTACTTTCTCCGGCTCTGTGATCTCAGGATAAACTTCAATTGCAAGCTCAGGAGCCAACACTTTAAATTCTTTGATCCATACATCCGGTTTCTTGCCGGGACTAATGATAGCTAAACTCATATTGTTCTATACGGAGGATATTAATTGAAGATGAAAAACACTAGAAAACGTTATTGTCTCTGCAAAAAAATCAGTCATACACTTCATACTATTGCCTTAATTAGTATCAAATTGCAGATCATTTCAAAACATAGTATCAAATTTTACGCTTAAGTATCTTTAAACCAAATTATAAATTCAATTTCAATGAAACAAAAAATCGCATTCACTTTAGCCTTATTACTGTGTAGTCTTTTTTCTACTGCACAGCAAATCCAAATGCCACAGGCATCTCCATCGGCTAGGATTGCCCAGAAAGTAGGTTTGACTGATGTGACGGTGGACTACAGCAGGCCAAGCACCAAGGACAGAAAGATTTTTGGAGAACTGGTTCCTTACGGACAGGTATGGAGAACTGGTGCAAATGGCGCTACCGTTCTTTCTTTTTCAACAGATGTGCTCATAGATGGCAAGAATATTCCTGCCGGTCAATACGCACTTTACGCAATTCCGGGCAAATCAGAATGGACCATGATCCTTTCTAAAAACACCAAGCTTTGGGGAGCTATCGGTTACGATCCAAGTGAGGATGTATTACGATTCACCACTCAGCCGGCAAAACTTAGCAAGAGAAACGAAACCTTCGAAATCAGCTTTGCTAATATGACGGATACGGGTTCAGACCTTTCCTTAAAATGGGAAAAAACAAAAGTAGATTTCAGAATAGAAACTGAAGTAGATCCGCTGGTAATGGCTCAGATCAAAGAATACGTAATCGAATCTGAAAGTACAGATCCCAGCCTATTATATTCTGCAGCGAGCTATTATTACACCAACAGCAAGGACATGAACCAAGCGTATGACTGGATAAACGAATCTGTGGAAGGTGACCCTAAATATTGGACAATGCACCTTAAAGCTAAGATAGCAGCTGCTTTAGGCAAAAAAACTGAGGCAGTAGAATCAGCTGAAGAGGCTATTGAGCTGGCTGAAGAAGCTGGAAATCAGGATTATGTAGGTTTGAATGAAAGACTGATAAAGTCGCTGAAATAATATGATTGTCCGAAAATGCCAGTTACCTTATTTTGTTTGTTTTGATGGAAGCCTGCCTTTTCCGGTAGGCAGTGAAGACAGAAAATCAGAGACCCAAGTGGCCTAAATGCTTGAATACAGCAGATCACGTGATACTTTTGTGAACATACAAATCAAATAATTAATTGAGTTCTCTGCGAATACTCCGTGGTTATAAATTTTCATAACAAATGAAGCCTCCTGATCTGGGAGGCTTCTCTTGTTTGGTTTGCTTAGGAGTTTCTCGGTGGAATCACAAGCTGAATCAAAGATGCAAAAAGCATTACGGCTAGGCATCCAATAGGATTATACCATAAAAATCCAATGTCCCAAAGCTTGCCATCCAATGCATCACCATTGCTGAAATGCACAAATAAAACCAGTGCCTGAGAAAGCAAAGCACCAATAAAAACTGCCCGGCCTTTCACCCACTTCATAAAGAAAGCGACTAAAAATATCCCAAGAATAGTTCCGTAAAATAGTGAACCCAACAGATTGACAGCTTGGATCAAATTCTCAAACAACGAGGCGTACGTAGCAAAAAGAATGGCTCCTAGTCCCCAGAAAGCTGTAAACAACTTGGATGATCTCAGGTAATGCTTATCGCTCCCTTGTTTCTTGATCGAACGCTTATATAAATCTATGGTGGTGGTGGAACCCAAGGCATTCAACTCAGAAGCCGTAGATGACATGGCCGCTGAGAAAATCACTGCGAAGAGCAAACCTATGATGCCCTTCGGAAGATGATCCATCACAAAGCGCATAAATACGTAATCCGTATCCCTGGTCTCAGCCGCTGGATCATTAACTACAATTAATTCCTTCACCTCATCCCGAATAGCTTTCTGCTCAGTTTTTAAGCCGGCTAATTTCTCGCGAATTTCAGTTTCACGACCATGATCTTTCTGATCTATTGCATTGAGCATATCGAGATAGGAAGTTTTACTTAGCTCAAAATTTTCTGCATATTCCGCTTCCAATCCTTCAAATTCACCCGCATATTCACTTTGGCGAAGTTTGTCGGTTTGCACTTTGTTGAAAACTACGGGTGGAAGGAAAAATTGGTAAAACACAAAAACCATCACTCCAATAAAGAGAATAACGAACTGCATTGGAATCTTCAGGAAACCATTCATAATCAATCCCATGCGGCTTTGGGAAAGCGTCTGTCCTGATAGATAGCGCTGCACCTGACTTTGATCCGTGCCAAAATAAGAAAGGAAAAGAAATACTGCGGCAGTCATTCCAGACCAGACATTGTATCGATCGGAGATATCAAACTCAAAGTTGATCATATTCAGCTTATCCATCTTTCCTGCCACATGCATGGCCTCTTGAAAGGAAATAGGGAGCATTTGTATGACTATAATTCCTGCCAAAATCATCCCTCCCATCATCACAGCCATTTGCTGCTTTTGCGTGATGGACACCGCTTCCGTCCCGCCCGAGACGGTATAGAGAATCACCACCGAGCCTATCAGCACATTAGTGAATGTCAAATTCCAGCCTAATAGCGTGGATAGAATAATTGCTGGGGCATAGATGGTAATACCAGCGGCCAATCCCCTTTGTATGATAAAAAGCAGCGCAGCAAGTGTCCGGGTTTTGAGATCAAAGCGATTTTCGAGAAACTCGTAGGCCGTGTAAACTTTCAGTCGATAATAAATCGGAATAAAAACCACCGAGATGATAATCATCGCAAGCGGCAGACCAAAGTAAAACTGAATGAACCTCATTCCGTCTTCATAAGCCTGTCCTGGGGTACTCAAGAAGGTGATAGCCGAAGCTTGGGTGGCCATTATGGACAACCCTATTGACCACCAGTTCATTGAATTTTTACCCCGCAGATAGGAATCCAAACTCTTTGGCCCGTAAGTTTTATAAACCCCATAAGTCGCTATGAGTGCCAAGGTACCAAAGAGTACTACCCAATCTAATGTACTCATGCGTAGGCTACTTTAAGCCAATAAAATAAGGCTATTAGCAAAAATAGAAATGCAATCAATCCTGCATACAGGTATTTCCAACGAATACGTTTCTCCTCCAAAATTATTGCTCGATCAAGTTGATGAATAATTTAGTAGCACCAGGAACTCCAGCAGGCAGCTCTCTGAAGAACGAGATTCCGGTATAAATGTATGTCCCTTTACCATATTTCGCATAAATTAATGAGCCGTTCAGCGGGTCTTCATTCGGGTCCTGGAAAGTGAGCGGAGTGGAATATTCCGGAGCTATATCAGACTCAAAATATAAACCTCTTTCCTGAATCCAACCATCAAAATCGGCTGTAGTTATCCTATTTGGTCCTGCCAAAATCGGATGATCCCAATCGGCCGTAAACGGGGAATCTTCCACTGTCACACGGTCTCTACTTATAGCAAAAGGATAGGGCCCTAGATTGTCAATAAGTAGTGGTCGGCTCACATTGTACTGCATCACCACAGTACCTCCGTTTTCTACATACGCCATTACGTTTTGTTGGTTGGCGGCAAGATCTGAATTGGTATTGTATGCCCTGATTCCCACCACGATGCTTTTGTATTGAGACAGGTTTGCTAAAGAATAATCGGTGATTTCGGTGACTTGATAACCTAAGGATGAAAGAACCGCTGGCACATCGTCCCCTGCACCCATGATATACCCGATTTTAGCCCCAGACACTTTCCAGACTTCCTGGATCAAATTCATGGCCACCGGGGAAAAATATGTCAAATTCGGAATATGCTTGTAGGATATTCTATGGGTTACTTGGTCAAATCTTTTTCCATCTTCAGTGGTAAACTGAGCCACCACTTCTCTCTTTTCGTTTTTATCCAGATGGAAAGAAACCCGGTATATTCTTTTTCTTTGAATTAAATTATTTTCTACTCCCTCTATTTCAAATTCAGCCTTTTTAAGATTTTTAAACGACAATTCTCCTTCTTTCACTTCACCTTTGAAATTGACTGTAACCCGTACAATCGGATTCACGCCTGGTATCAAAAACACATTTTGATCCGATACTTCAAGGTCGATTTCCGGAACAATTGTAAAGGGCTGCTTTACTTCACCATCCACCTGATCGTTGTATTTATATTGTAAGGGAAGGAAGGATTTGATTTCCTGCCCATTGATTTTAAAGGTCAAGTCACCTCCCACTTTCATATCATTGAATGGCTTACCGATCATTTGCTGATCTCGTACATCGTAGATCGCATCCACAACTGGATTTGCTAGCCAGTAGGGTTGTGACAGAGGAGCATTTTTAGGAACCTGAAAATCCACTGGGATTTGGACTGGCTCATTATTAACAACTACCTTTTTATCTGGGGTATAGTATCTGTCATAAAGCTTCAATGAAATGTCTGTAAGCAAAACAGCGGAGGGGTTATTGACCACTAGGTATGCTTTGATCTCTTGCCCTGCATAGCCTAGCTCTTGATTAGTCACAAGCTCCATTTTCAATCCTAATAGTGCAAAAATCAGCTCATCCAACTTCTGGGCTTTTTCAGTAAGCCAAGAAGCTTTTGAGTCAAGCGCCATAAGTTTAACCCGAATCTGCATCAACGACTTTAGGTTGATTACAGGATCTTGAAAGTTGAATTTTTCGATGGCACTTTGAATCATAGACTCTAATTCCTGACCACCATCTACCTCCGTCCAGCGATCAGGTATTCCCTCGAAAGCTGAATTTTCAAAAGGCTCTCCTTTGATAAATTGCAAATGATCGACAGCAGCACCTACTCTTGGCGTAGCACCGAAACCCTGAGATTTGTGCATGGTACGGCTATTTGCTGCTATTTGACTGTAGGTTTTTCCAAGCAAGCTATTGTACTCTCCTACTGGAAAGACTGCATATTTCTCATTTTCTTTTGGTTTAAATTCACCTCCGAAATTGTAAGAGTTCCAAAAGATTCTTCTAGGCTGCCAGGTTTCTACGTAGTTCAGTTGTTCTGGAAATGCTGTTGCGTCAGCAGCCAAGTCAAATGCTTCTTGAGCCAAAATTGCTGAGGTCGTATGATGCCCATGATTACCTCCAGGTATGGTATTGAATCGCGTAATGATTATATCTGGCTTGAAATTTCTAACCACCCACACCACATCAGAAAGCACCTTTTGTTTATCCCAATTTTGCAGGGTTTCATCAGGATTCTTTGAATAGCCAAAATCTATTGCTCGGGTAAAAAACTGCCTTCCGCCATCTATCTCACGGGCGCGAAGTAATTCCTGAGTTCGGATCTGACCCAATTCAATCCCGAGTTCTTTTCCGAGTAAATTCTGCCCCCCATCACCTCGTGTGAGACTCAGATAAGCAACCTGCGCATGTTCACCATTGCCTAAGGCGGCAATTAGTTGCGTATTTTCATCGTCTGGGTGGGCAGCAATATAGAGGACTCTTTTGGTCTCCTTGAGCTGAAGTAGCCGGTGGTAAATCTCTGAGGAAGGAAGTGATTGTGAGACACAGATCAAACTGTTCAGCGTAAGGTAAAGAAATGCTAAACATCTGAGCAAAATAAGCTTGGTCATAACTGGGGGAATTTATCTCTACAAGCTAGAACAAGCACAATGGAAATAAAAACATTTTTTGATTAATGGATGGAGAACTGCTTAGCGACTGGCATTTATTCTCACTTTGCCAGGAATGGTGTATCCTACAGTAAACTCAAAAAAATCAGCTTTTGCCAGGTGAGCTTTGATCTGCACTCCTGCAAACAGCTTATTATTAATCCTGTAGCGAACACCTATTCGCTCATAGAACCTAGTGATTTCCTGATTATAATCCGCTTTACTCAAGTACATTCCGATAGCTATGGGCATAAACACCTTCTCCGTTAATTTCCATTCCCATGAGCCCACCACAGCAAATGAGTTGATATCTGTAAAGGTTATACTTTGGTCAGGATAACGCTTGGTTGCCCCGGCACCATAAAACCAATCCAGCCCTATCCCTGCTCGGTATTTATAAGAAAGTTCCCAAAGATAATTTACACCTAACCCTCCTCTAAAAAAGGCTTTGTCCCCTATCTCATAGCTTTTCAGTCCGGTATATGCTGCTATATTCCAAAAGCCTCTTTTCTCTAAGGGCGGAAAAAAAGGTTTAATGTCAGGATTGAATTCTTCTTGATCTAGATTGATTCGCAGGCCAATAGCAACAGGAATAATATTGATCCCTGAATTGGGCTTTTTGATCGATCCATTGGAATAATGCTTGGTGCCTACAGAAGTGAATACAGCCATTGAATTAGAAATTTGATAGGTAGCTTTTAAGCCAAAATGGATATGAGCATTGACCGCCGTACCTACGAAACCATTAATCGCATTTGTTTCTGAGTCATAGGGGTTCATATTGAATCCCACACCAATCTGAGTATAGTAACTGAACTTGAATTTCCTGTCAAAATCATTCTTGCCAATTGGAAATTCTCCAAACGCGTAAATCCCCATTGGCCGTCCAATTTCTTCGTAATAATTAACCGCAGAAGTAAAGCCTAATCCATAGCTAGGATACCTATTGACGTAATTGTAGTAGGTATTCTTGCTACTTCTCCAGCCAAACCTAACATCCACACCAGAATAGGCGATTTTATTAATTAGTTCATTCGCCCAATCGTTGTTGTTGCTAATGATGGGGCCTTTATCGTAAGAAACTTCAATGAATTTTTTCGATTGCGCCTCTACTTGATAAGGCAATAAGTTAAAACAGACATAAGCTAAAATCAGCACTAGCTTCAATCGCATCATTCCTGGGGGTTTCTGGAGGGAAAGATAGAAATATTGTAAAAACCAGCCAACCAATAGGGAAACTCTATTCATTTTGTCAGTTCACTAATTACTTTATGACAGATAAGCTAAAGTCACAAAAAAGCCTCTGAATTCAAATTCAGAGGCTTTCAATCCGATCTATCAGGTATTAAAATTCTTTTTCCTGCCAGTTAGGCCCTTCCAATTCGATCAGTCTTTTATTGTATTTTTCAGTTTCAGCAGTGTTTTTCAAGCGAGCATGAACTCGAAATAAGATCGCCATTAGATTCGTGTTTTCAGGTCTGATCTCCAATGCTTTCTCAAAATAAGGTACGGCTTCTGCGTAGTGAAGATTTGCCTGCTTACCCATTGATTCTGATTTGGCTTCCCATTCTTCATCAGAAAGCGAATTTAATTCAGCAAGAATTTCCCTTGATTTTTCCAATAAAAGAGCCCCGGTGTAATAGTTGCCATCATAGAATTCAGAATCTGCTACCACAGACTTTTTGTAATCTTCCAGAGCACCTTGTATATCGCCTGCTTGCTCCTTTAGGTAGCCTGATCTCAATAGAATCCCGGCATTATTCGGGTCATTTTTCAATGCTTCCTGGATAGATGCCATTGCTTCATCCATTTTATTCAGTTGAAGTAACAATTGAATCTCATACTCAGCAAGTATTTTATCATCCGGATAGTCCTCTCTACCTTGCATGATTATATCGTATGCTGCTTCAGGATTTTGATCCTCGCCACTTAGGATCTGGACCATTAAGTAGTAAACAGTCAACTTATTGTATTCCTCTACATCAAGTAAATATCCATAATGCTTTTTCGCATCTTCGAAATTACCTAATTCTTGTGCTATGAAACCAGCATTGTAATGAGCTGTAGTATCTGTAAGGTCTATTTCTCCTGCCAAATTAAAGAACTCGTACGCCATTTCTTGGTCCTCCGCATTGTATCTTTCAAGTGCTTTGTCGTAGGAAAAGTTTTTAAGGGTGAAAATAGAATATGGTCTTAGATTATCAGGGACGCCTGGCAAATCTTCGGTATAAACCTCTTCTCCTACGCCATCTTGCTTATTGCTACCGGCCATTTCAAAAGCCTTGTTGTAGGTAGCTAATGCAGCATATCCTGTTTCCACAGTAGCAGCTGTATTAGAAGAGTCTGAACCAAACAACTTGGTTTCAATTTGGGCTTTCAAAAGATAGGTGGCTGGATCACTTCCTGTGTCTGGATCAGTGCTCGCAGCTACTATATCAGCCATCGCTGCAGGTAAGTCTCCAGACTTGAAGTTCCTCTCTGCAGAGCGAACTACTTTTTTTTGTCCAAAAGCCAAGGTCGTTGCACCGATCAAGGCCATTGATAGAATTAGCTTCTTCATTTTAGCGTATTTTTCGTGTTTGGTTGGTTATTCGTTAATTTCATTTGACTCATCTGAAGAATCCTCAGCTTCGTCAGTTTTGGATTCATCAGTAGTTATTTCAGGATTTTCACCCGTATCAAGTGTTGCATCTTCCAATGCTTCCACTTCTTCTTTTGATATTTTCTCGACGGAGGAAATCTCGTCATGATCCCCGATTTTAATCAATCTTACTCCTTGAGTAGCTCTTCCCATGATACGAAGCCCATCCACAGAAATACGAATGGTGATTCCTGACCTGTTGATGATCATCAAATCGTCTGTTTCTACTACTTCTTTGATGGCGACCAGCGGACCTGTTTTCTCAGTCACGCTCATTGCTTTTACTCCTTTGCCTCCACGATTGGTGATTCTGTATTCGTCGAGTTTAGAGCGCTTCCCGTAACCTTTTTCGGAAACTACCAGCAACGTTGCATTCTCCTCGGATGCACATACCATGCCAATCACATAATCCTTATCATCATTTAACCTGATAGCTCGCACCCCTGTAGCAGTTCGCCCCATTGGCCTTACTGCTGTTTCATTGAAGTGAATAGCTCTGCCGGATTTAGCCGCTATCACTATATGCTGACTGCCATTTGTCATTTCCACATTGACCAATTGGTCATCCTCCCGGATGTTCAAGGCGATGATACCATTGGTTCTTGGACGGCTATACTGTTCTAGTGTAGTCTTTTTGATAACGCCTTGCTTGGTCACCATCACCAAGAAATGATTGTTCAGATAATCCTGATCATTCAAATCTGCCACCTGAATAATAGAACGGATTCTATCATCCTGTTCAATGCTAATTAAGTTCTGAATCGGTCTTCCTTTAGAAGTCTTGGATCCTTCTGGAATAGCATAGGTTTTCAACCAAAATAACTTCCCTTTATCTGTAAATATCAACAGGTAATTATGGGTGGACGCAGTAAACAAATATTCTGTGAAATCATCCTGCTTGGTACTCACACCGCGCGACCCTATTCCACCTCTACCTTGTGTCCTATATTCTGTAAGCGCAGTACGCTTAACATATCCTTCATGAGATACGGTGATAATCACCTCCTCATTTGGAATCATATCTTCATAGCTGAAATCTTCCGCATTATGCTCGATCTCAGTTCTTCGGTCATCAGCATAGCGAGTTCTCATTTCTGAAAGCTCTTCTTTGATGATTTCCATTCTTTTCTCTTCGTTGCCGAGTATTTCTTTGAGCTCTTCGATCAAGGCCATGATCTCTTGATATTCATTGATAATTTTGTCTCGCTCCATTCCAGTCAATCGCTGCAACCTCATGTCGAGGATGGCTCTTGCCTGAATTTCACTTAATTCAAACCGCTCCATCAAACCATTTCTAGCGGTCTCCGGATCAGCAGAACTTCTAATCAAAGAAATCACTTCATCTAAATGATCCAATGCGATCAAATAACCTTGGAGGATATGCGCTCTCTTTTCTGCTTCTCTTAATTCATACTCCGTTCTTCGAATCACTACTTCATGGCGGTGATTGACATAGTGAACGATCATATCCTTCAGATTCAGCGTCTGTGGTCTGCCTTTGACAAGTGCCACATTATTTACAGAGAATGAAGTCTGTAGCTGAGTATGCTTATACAGGTTATTTAAGACTACGCTGGATATAGCGTCACGCTTCAATTCATATACAATCCGCATTCCTGAGCGATCAGACTCATCGCGAATGGCAGAGATACCATCGATTTTCTTTTCATTGATCAACGCGGCGGTTTTCTCTACCATATTGGCCTTGTTCACCATATATGGAATCTCGGTGATGATAATCATCTCCTTGCTACCCCCATCTTTGATTTCCACGTTGGCTTTACCGCGCATCACCACTCTACCTCTACCGGTTTCAAAGGCAGCTTTCACTCCATTATAACCATAGATGATACCGCCAGTTGGGAAATCAGGAGCTATGATGTGCTCCATCAATTCGGCAATAGTGATTTCGTTATTGTCAATGTATGCAACAATACCGTCAATAACTTCACCCAGATTGTGCGGTGCCATATTTGTAGCCATACCTACCGCAATTCCTGAAGCTCCATTCAATAGAAGTGCTGGTACTTTGGCGGGCAATACGATCGGCTCCTTGAGGGAATCATCGAAGTTGAATTGGAAATCCACAGTCTCCTTATTGATATCCACCAAAAGCTCCTCTGCGATACGCTTCAGTCTAGCTTCGGTATATCGCATCGCTGCAGGATTATCTCCATCGACAGAACCAAAGTTACCCTGACCATCCACCAAAGGATATCTCAAAGACCAAGGCTGCGCCATACGAACCATCGTTTCGTACACGGCAGAATCACCGTGTGGGTGATACTTACCAAGTACTTCACCGACAATTCTGGCAGATTTCTTATGTGATTTGTTATGTAATACTCCCAGTTCCTGCATTCCAAAAAGGATTCTGCGGTGAACTGGCTTCAGTCCGTCACGGACATCAGGAAGTGCTCTGGAAACAATAACCGACATCGAATAATCGATGTAGGCACCACGCATTTCCTCTTCAATATTAATGGGTATGATGTTCTCGTTTTCTCCTTGAGCCATATAATGCTATTCACGGGGTCGATTAAGGCTGCAAGATAGTAAAAACAGACTGGTTTTGAAAAGAGATTACAAAGACCAAAGAGGATAATCAAGACTTTAGTACCACTGCCCGACTTTCCTGTCTTGAAAATTGAAAATCCCGCTTCCTCTGTACTCAATTCCATTGTGCATATGCTTCATCACGACTCCGCAACCGACGATTTTGCATCGCTTGGTTCCTGGAAATCGAACCGCAAAACCCACTTGCATTGCATAAACTTTTTGATCCAAATCCTGAACCTCCGAAAAATCCGATGCTGCATAGGTGAATTTACGGAAATCCGCTCCTCCTTTGACAAACATCTTGGTGTACTCAGAGAAGTCACGCTCTATTCTCAGACCTAAGCCGTAATAATTCTTATCTGACACTGCTAGTCTCGGTACATAAGCATCTGGTCCATCGTCTAATGCTGCATCATAAGCATTCTTCAGTGTCAGTTTTCCAAATTCTGCTTCAAACACAAATCTCCATGGATAATTCTGTCTTGCTCTCTGCTTAAGTTCCGACATCATGTAAAGATTGGAAGAAGAGTAATTTCTATACCTCCAATTGAGAAAGGCACGTCTTCTATTGGCATCATAAAGCACGAGTCCCACAGTACCGTAGAGTTTGTTCACCTGGTAAGTGGCACCTTCAAAATCAAACTGATAATCTCCGCCTTGCATCGGAGCTAGGTTCCCCCATTCCTGACCAAAACCTCCACCAATAGTCAAAAGATTGAAAAGGTTAATTCTCATTCCACCGTTCCAGTTTGGAAATACCCAATCTCCACCTGTCATATCAAGCGGATTTTCTTCAGAAATATCCAAAGGATCCCCTTCTAAATTTTGATAGCGAGAAAAAGGGTAAAGAGCTGGTGTTTCTGAATAAAAGCTAGTACCAAATTGCTGATAGGCACCACCTCCAGAAAGCTCTACACTGAACATTTCCAATACGTTCCTAGCAACATTGCCTAGGCCAGACTCACTTTTAGGGCTTTTGGCTTTCTGGGATATCCCAAAAATATCGTCATCCTGTGCAAACACAGCTGTGAGAACAAAACACAGAATAATGGAAAGGGGTAGCTTTTTGAAATTCATACTTATATAAACGAAGGCTTGAAACTCTTGGTGTGAAATTAAAAAAAAATGCCCCCCAATTGGGAGGCATTTTCATAATAACTTGAATTAAATCCTAATTTCCGTCTGTAGGCTCAGGAACATCTTCTTTCTCAGCTTCTTGCTTAGCTTTCATTTCAGCAATCATACTGTCTAGTTTCTCTTTTACAGCTGGATCTTCTTTAGTAGCTGCCAATACTTTATTGTAAGTACCCGCTCCTAATATCTCCTCATCCATGATCAAACCCGTTTTATATTCTTTCAAAACTCCCTGTAGAGAGCCTTGAAATTCCTTTACTTCTTCGAAGGCAGCTATTTCTTCCTCTGTCACTTTGGCTTCTGTCATTTTAGCCTCATCTCCCCATGCAGCCTTGATTTCATTATATCTTCCACCACCTTGAAAAATCTCATTTTCCAAGATCATAGCCTTCAATTCTTCCGTTTTTGCATTTACGTAATTATCAAATGTCACCTCTACATTAGCATATTTAGCCAAGTCTTCATCTGTGACTTTCTCCTCATCTTGTGCGTAAGCAGCAAGCCCTAGGAACGCGAATAACGATCCGAAAAGCAATACTTTTTTCATATTCTATCTGATTTTAATTTCTGTATAATCTCCAATAAAGAACCCTAAAGCCAATAAATCAAGAAATAACTGCCCATTTTAAGGTATTTTATGATAAATGGTAAGGTAATAGGTTAAACCATCCTAATGGATTTTAGTTCATGGATCGTATGAATAGGATCTGCGGAATTGAACACAAAACTACCCGCTACGAATACATCCGCACCTGCAGCCAACAGTTTTGGGGCATTTTCAAGATTCACTCCCCCATCAATTTCAATTTTTGTTTTGGCTCCCTTAGCAAGAATCAAATCCTTCAATCGAGACACCTTGGAATAGGTGTTTTCTATAAACTTCTGCCCTCCAAATCCTGGATTCACAGACATCACACACACCATATCTATATCCTGTATTACATCCGACAACAGTTCTACAGGTGTATGAGGATTGATCGCGACACCTGCTGTGGCTCCAAGATTGTGAATAGCCTGCAAGGTTCGGTGCAAATGAGTACATGCCTCGTAATGAACTGAGATCACCTCTGCTCCTGCATTTCTAAAAGCATCCAAGTAATTATCAGGATTCACTATCATCAAGTGTACGTCCAGGGGCTTTTTTGCGTATCGCTGTATAGCCTCAGTCACCGGAATGCCAAAGGAAATATTCGGAACAAATACGCCGTCCATTATATCCACGTGAATATAATCTGCAGCTGAGGAGTTGAGCGTTTCTACTTCTCTTTGGAGATTTGCAAAATCAGCTGATAGTATGGAAGGTGCTATTAATGGAGACATGTGCGTTTTTTAAATATTGTGAAAAGCTAAACTAATAATCAGCCAGCTAATCCTTACTGCCTTATTAATTTGCTTTGCTTGATCAATGCTTGGTCTTGCATTTGAATCAGATAATAGCCGGGCTTTATTCCCTGCAAAAGAATTCGGAAAGGATCTTTGACTGTGGCTCTTTTGAGTGTTGCCATTTCCAATAATCGCCCACTGAAGTCAATAAGTGAAAATTCTGCACTCAGGCTATTTCCAAAGTAAATATTCAATTCATCGCCAAGAATAGGGTTAGGGTAAACTTTCCAAGCAAATACTTCAGTATTATCTTCTACGGCTAGTATTTCTCCATAAAATGCGTCAAAGAAATTAGGAACACCATAGCCTAATAGATTATCAGGTTCATCAGCTTGAGATCCACTATTCAGAAGGCTTTCTATTAATTTATCTTTTGTCCATTCCGGTTTGGCTTCCCAGAGTCCCGCCGCTAAAGCCGCTATCTGTGGGGCGGAAAATGAAGTACCATTAGCATAACCTACCTCTCCATTGGATCGAATCAAGGCTGTCCCCTCGCCAAATGCTGCTAAATCTGGCTTTAGTCTACCATCTCCAGTTGGACCACGTGAACTAAAGCCAGAAACAGTCAATTCTCTAGTGACAGATCCTATAGCAAGGATACCTTGAGCATCGGCAGGTGAAGTAAGAGTTGATGCGGCTGGACCATAATTGCCGGCACTGTTAACTACTAGAATCCCCTTACTGGCGGCAATACTTGCTCCTCGGGCAATAATGGTGGTTTCCCCATCCAAATCCGCTACGGTATAGTTCATGGTAGGGTCGTCAAAATCCCAATATCCAACAGAACTGCTAATGATGTCTGTGCCTAGGCTGTCTGCATATTCGGCTGCACGAACCCAGTTATATTCTTCTACCCAGTATTCAGTAGCGATTTCTTCGGTCATTGCAAGGATATAGGCTGCATCAGGGGCACCTGCGACCATTTTTCCTGGCTCATTAGAAGCGATCAGTGAAAGTACATTTGTGCCATGTTGATTGTCTGAATATACATTTTGATTCCAAGGCCTTACAAAATCTCTTGTACCGATGATCTGTCCATTGCTTTGTAGATGAGCCAAAGAACTGGCTACATCGGCTCCGGGAAAGCCAGCATCGAAAACTGCGATGGTCACACCTTTTCCGGTATAGCCTTCTTCATGCATTTTATCTAGGCCGAGTAAGGAATTCTGGAAATCGTACGTTTCTTCATTTGTGGCTAAAACACGACTGTTGTCACTAGTGGGAGAGCGTAGCTTATTAGTTACAGAAACATAGGCCCTTTTACCAAATCTGGAATTTGGATTTGGAATAAAGCCTCTACCAACGAGCACTACACGCTCTACAAAAGGCAAAGCTTCTAATTCTTTGACACGAGTCTCGTCAGATACCAGTAAGCTAGCATTAAACCATTTGCTGGAATACAATATATAATCCGACTTCTCATTAACCTCATCCACATATTTCTGTGAAACAGGAAAGTCTAAACTATCAGGTGACACACCTTCTCTGATTCTACGATCCAGTGCTTTTTGACTTAAAAATTCAGTCGGTTGCTCAAGCGATAAACTTTCTTGAGGCTTATATTTATAAAACACAGCATAGCGATCCTGTGCTGATACATTAGCGGAGAAAGCTAGTAGGCCAATAAGTAGGCAAGCCAGCACCTTAATCCTTCCCATAGTCTGTCAACTTCATGTGAACCTTAAAACCAGAATCAATCAGCATATCACCAAGGCAATCATTTCTTGAACAATAAGTCAAAACTTCATCGTACTTTTCAACCATTCCTACTTCCTTTTCATACACTTCATAACGAATATCTCTAAAAGTCACCTCATCGTCACTTTCCTCCTGATTGACACGAATGGAATTCCCGGAATAGGTTAACTCAAAATCATCTTCCAATTCAGCTCTGTATGCATTTCCATCCCAAATCTGCCCATCTCTAGGAGGGAAAACCAAGATCACTAATGCTTGATTTCCAATAGTTCTTACAAGGGACTGCTTGCGCTGTATAAGTGTATATTCTAAGATGGTGTTCCAGGCTGTCTGATCTGAGGATTTGGTACGCTGCACGATAAAAACCTGCTCGCCTTCCGCATTTGTATAAAAACTCCTGATACGGTCTTTGTAATAAAATAGCCCCTGCTCAGCATCATTTTCTCCAAAATAGGTGGTTTGATCTACTTCGTAGATCCAAAATAACCCGATTTCCAAAGGCTGAAAAGTGTAAGCAAGATCAACTTGCCCTTCTTCTATTTCTCGATCACAAGAAGAAAAAAGCGTAAGCGCTAAAATCAAAATAAAGGGCAGCCGTCTAATCATATTACCTTGCAATGACTAAAACTACAAGTATTTTCTCAATTATCAGGTAAGGATAAGCTGATACTGTTTCGAAATACTTTTTTCTAGCCGATCATCCTGTTTAACTTAGCAGATTCATAATTTGATCATGTCTTTAAGCACTTTTGTAAAAATAAGCGGTATCACCAATCTCTCTGATGCCAGGTATTGCGCCGGAATGTATGTGGATTTGTTAGGTTTCTCCCTCGAAAAAGAATCTGAAAAATTCATCAGTCCTACTCAATTCAATGAAATCACCGGATGGCTTTCAGGTCTTGAATTTGTGGGTGAATTCTCCTCCTATAACTCACTTGAGATCCTAGAAACACTGCCCGAATATCCTGCCGTAAAATGGATAGAACATGATAGAATTGAAACACTTACCGAACTAGAAGGAAAGGGCTACGGACTGATGTATAAAATGGATTTAGCTGAAGTTCGGCACATTGAAATACCAGTAGCTGAAAAGCTAAATGAGTCTAGAATCATTTTTCATATCACCTCATCACACGAGGAACTGGATGAAGACGACATAAACGCCATCAAACTGATAAGTGAGAATTGTAGGGTTATCTTGGGAGTAGGAATTACAGCCGACAACGTTCACGAGCTAACCGAAGAGCTAAACCTATATGGTATCTCTCTCACTGGAGGTAAGGAAATCAAACCTGGTCTCAAAGACTTCGAAGAACTAGCGGATATTCTAGAAGCTCTGGAATTAGAAGATTAATTGGCTCTAGTGTATATACAAAAAGGCTATTGGGATCGACCCGATAGCTTTTTTGATTGGATTTTATATGAAAATCAGAATTGGTCAAATAAATCTGATGGTTCATAAGGACTATTTTCTCCTGTGAATAAGGAGCCATCTACAAACCTGTGACTGATCCCTATATCTCTGAGCTCCATCAAATCATGAGCATCAAGATTGATTTTAGTGGAAGCTAAGTTCTCAGAAATTCTACCTCGATTTACCGATTTAGGGATTACGGCTATATCTCTGGCAATTGACCAGGCGATCAGGATTTGTCCGGCTGACACATTGTGTTTATTAGCAATCTCTAGGATAATCGGATCAATGAGGAGCTTTGGATCACCGCTGTGTTTTTCAGCTCTCGAGTCGGGAGAGCCTAAGGGTGAATAGGCTGTCATGAGCATACCATTCTCTTTGCAAAAATCCACCAACTTTTCCTGAGGCAAATAAGGCTGCATTTCCACTTGATTCATTTCGGGTTTTTGACCGCCTACTTCGAACAGCTCATTTAACTTATTCTGGTTGAAATTAGATACCCCTATATGCCTAGCAAGTTTCATTTCTTTTAATTCTTGCATTGCTTTCCAAGTTTCCCCAATAGACACTTCCTCATAGGTATAGAAGTCCTCTCTATCTTTCGGAAATCCCACTTCAGCCTTAAAAGCAATTGGCCAATGCATCAAATAAAGATCCACGTAATCCAATTTCAAATCAACAAGTGATTTTTTCAATGCCGGAAGAACCTGCTCTTTCTTATGTGAATTGTTCCAAAGCTTGGAAGTCACAAATAGTTCTTCACGTGATACCATTCCTTCAGCAATCGCTTTGGCAATCCCTTCTCCTACTTCATTTTCATTCTGATAAACTGCCGCACAGTCTATGTGTCTATAGCCCGCCTCTATGGCCCAAAAAACAGCCTGAGAAACTTCTCCTGGCTTACTTTTCCAAGTCCCTAATCCAACAATTGGCAGTTTATCCCCGTTTTTGAAGCTTATGTTTTTCATCTTTTTAAAAATTTAGATTTTCGGTATGCAATACGTTAAAAGTAAATATCCTTTGCCTTAATTCAGTCGATTCTTTAAATATTTCTTAAATCTGTTCATTACCCACAGGTGAATTCTAGCTTGGGTATTTACGTAGATAAGCCATGGCAATCTCGGCACAAACTCATGAATGGCAGAAATGATATATCTATTCTCCAATACGCCCCGAAACTCCAACCAGCCATGATCAAATCTCTTAACGAGCCAACCACCCGAGATGTAAAATAACTGCCGGTTTTCCTCACTTCGGTCTGGTATCATCGTCAATTGTAGCATTGGTTTTTTGCTCCAAAGCATATAAAAAACAATTTCGCCACTGTCTAGCATTTCTCCATTAATCCAAAACTTAAAAAAAGTAGGAAGCCAGATATTGTAACGCTGAGCCACCCAACTCGCAGAATGACCATTAGGGTTTTCCATACGTTGTATACTCCTAACCGTATTCTTCACCTTATCTAAGAGATAAAAACTAGGCAACTGCGGAACTATAGTTGAATCCAGAGCTTCCCTAACTGATTCCTCATAAGAAAGGTAGTCCATGTGCTTTTCTGAAAACTTCAATTCATCAGAAACTGTCAAGGTATGTTTTAGACTCTCTACCAAGGGAGAAACCAATTGAGGTGGTGATTCGCCAAAAAAACCAACCCAAAGCTTGGATAGACCAAGAGAAAAAACCGGAACTGAAAAAACCAATCGCTTTTTCCCCAAAGCCTTGGCAGTCAATTCTAGCATATTTCGATAAGAGATCACTTCAGGATTTCCTATTTCTATCACCTTCCCATAGACCTTTTCATTAACAACGCAGGTATCAATAATATTCAAGGTATCCCGTAAAGAAATAGGCTGGGTTAAAGATTCAGTCCATTTTGGACACATCAGCACTGGCAGATTTTTCACCAAATTCTTGATCATGTCAAAAGACGAGCCTCCAGGCCCAACAATGATCGAGGCGCGAATGGCAGTAAGTTTTGCTGATCTTGCTCCTAAGGATTGCTCCACTTCTAGACGACTTTTAAGATGTCTGGATAAAGTTTTGCCAGTTTCCTTTGGAAGTAATCCTCCCAAATATATGATCTGCTTTACTTTATTTAAATGTGCAGCCCGGCTAAAATTATCGGCTAACAGCAAGTCGGTATCTTCGAAACTCCCTTGATTCAAACGGGTGGAGGCATTCATGGAATGCACTAAATAAATGGCAGTATCTACCCCTTTTAATACTTCAACCGTGCTGGAAATGGAATACAGTTCTACCTGTTTCCAAGTCACTTCCGGATAGGGATTATCCTTCACCTTCTTCCTACTTAGCGCTATGATATTGTATTTGTGCCTGAAATGATAAATAAACCACCTTCCCACATAGCCACCTGCTCCAGCAATGGCTACTGTAGGTTTGGACACAGAAATAGGCTGATCAGTTAATTCCATAAGTAAGAGATTAACTAACCAACCTATTAATTGGTGATCCTGTTCAACATTCCATTACTTTTCTTCCGCTTTTACCAAAGCCTCTGTAGTAGTAAAGTATTTTACAATCATATTGGGAACTTCCCATAAGGGTATATTGCCTTGGGATAAATACTCCAGATACTTTTCTGTGACCTGGGCAAAGTGAGCTTCGTGGCCATTATGATATGTATCAGGAATAAGGACTTTATACTTTCCATCGCTGATTTTCTCTAAATCCAAGCCAGGAAAACGTCCTTGTAAATCCGTTTTGATCTGAGAAACTAAAGTTTCATCCTGACCATCCAGAAGTTCTACATATAGCGTTGCTACATAATTCTCAGCCTCACCTTGCTGGATAATCAGGTTAGCTTTGGTGCCACGCATCATGCTGTAATGGGTATCTGCAGCCCCTTCTGGCGCCTGATAATTCCAGATTACACTTACTTTAGAATGCACCCCTTTCAGAGTATAATTCATTTCCCCGTTGCTATTCACGCTCAACTTATTGTTTGAAACGTTTTTCATTAGGAAATCAGGAAACTCAGCTTGACCAGTAACCAGCTTGAACTGATCCAAATCCAAGTCAGTAGACCAAAGCCTGGCCGTCTGCATCTGCACATCTGCTGTATCTAGCGTAACACCTGGAAAAGCTTCCCACTGGATCAAATCAACCAAGTGAGTAGTCACATCCACAATACCTGTGCCTTCAATATCGGTATCAAAAAACCAGTCCGGTCTAATCAAAGGATTACCGGAAACGTACTTGAAGAAATGATGTACCGACTCCTTGGTAATAGCAGGATTTTCCAGCGTTCCTTTCTCCAGTTCACCGAAAACAGCGGGAACCATAGAAAGCTCTTTTTGCAAAATCGTACTGATCTCAAAACGCTCCGTCATGATATCATAGAGTAAGAGATCCTTTTGCCCAGCTTCTTCAAAAGCCTTAATAAGTTTTTGAAACCCAACTTTATCGATCACCAAAGGCTTATCTGCATACACGTTTATTCCGTTTGAAATAGCGGTGGTGATGTAATCTATCTTGCGATCATTTTTTCCGGCAACCATCATGACATTGCCGGGCTTGGTAGAAATCATTTTCTCCAAGTAATCATCCCCTATACTTACCTGCAAATTCCAGGTAGTAGGATCATCATCTCGATTGTTGTAGCCAGAGAGACGGTTCATATAGTCTTTCAGTTCGGCTCCTTCCGGAGCAAAAACATAGACAGTAGAATCCACCTGAGGATACATGGATTTGTGAATCAGGCCTGCGTGAAAATGCCCGGGATCCAGGGACATTATCGTAATCTCTGACTTGGATTCAGGTGCTTGACTCACACGTTCTTTATTTTCGCAGGAAAGTAATAATCCCGCCGCAATAGCTACTAGAGCAGTATTTTTCAAAATATTAGTTTATTAAACTTTCACATAATTAGTACCATAAGGGGCTCGCTGTGGTCTTTCCAACATGGAGTTAGCTTCTGGGTCGTTAATAAATTGCTCTGCTTTGGCATCCCACTCTAGCTTTCTTCCAAGCTTCATAGAAATGTGCGTCAAAAGACAAACTGAGCAAGAACGATGACCGATTTCTACCGGAGAAAGTAATTCATTATTTCCTTGAATAGCTCCCAGCCAATTGCCATGATGCTCATCACTTTTGATCAATTGTATTTCATCAGGACCTATTACAGATTGCAAGATTTTAGGATCCGATGCATCCAATGCCTTAGCACTATTGCCTTGGGCTACCGGATCAGAAGTAGAAGCTACATAGCTGCCTCTAGATACCCAAATCCATCCTTCTGTACCTTCATAGCGTATGCCATTCGGATAGCCACCACCTGTGTACATCATGACACCATTGTCATATTCAGCTTTTGCGTAGAAGTCGCCATGTACATTCCAAAGTCCTGACTGAGGAAACTCAGCCACTGCTTGTATATATCTAGGACCTGTCAACTCAGTATCCATTCCCCAAGCGGCAGAATCATAGTGATGCTGGCCCCAGCCTGTAATCATACCTGCACCATACTGTTCTAACCTCAACCATCCCGGTCGGCCATAACCTTGCTGTGGATGCACGCCTATTTCTGTATAAGGAACTTCAGGAGTAGATCCCAACCACATGTCATAATTCAAGCTGGAAGGAACTGGCATCGCTGGAGCATCTGGACCAGCGGGATCTCCTGGGAGACCTACTTTCACGGTGTGAAGCTTACCGATTCTACCATTTCTCACTAGTTCGGCAGCAATTCTAAATTGCTCACTGGATCTCTGCTGCGTACCAAGCTGAAGTACTGTTCCTGCTTTTTTCACTGCATCAACTAACTGTCTCCCCTCGCGAATTGTCAATGAAGTTGGCTTTTGCACATATACGTGCTTGCCAGCCAAAGAGGCTTCCATCGCGGGCTGAGAGTGCCAGTGATCAGGAGTACTTATTACTATAGCATCAATGTCTTTATTCTGAAGCATATCCTTATAGTCAGCGTATTGGGTTACGTCTAGATATGCTTTACCCATTTTCTTAGTGTAGTATTCCTCAACTAGTTTTTTACCATCAGCCATGCGATTGCTATCCAAATCTGAGACTGCAATTACTCGAGCTATATCATGGCGCATTACACCAGGCAAATCATGATCACGAGCAATTCTACCACAGCCGATTTGACCTATATTGATTTTATTACTTGGGGCATTTTTCCCAAAAACTGAAGCTGGCACAATCGTTGGAAATCCGATTGCAGCACTGGCAAGGGCGCTATTTTTAATAAATTCTCTTCTTTTCATATTCATAAGGGTTATTTAGCAGTGGGTTTATAAAATCCAATTAGGTGATTAATTTATCAATGTTCCAATTAAACCAATTGATATTGAAAACTGATACTAATTGCTTATTTCACAAAAGCCTTCCAATATGCGTCCGCTTCATCAGCAGTCATCTCACCATCGAAGACAATCATTCTGTATTTAAGCGTATATCTTTGGTTGGGCTGGAGCTCCCAAGAATCATGTCTGATCGGTGTGAATTCAATAAATACATTACCGATTCCATTGTAGTTGTTCTCTGGCCATACGCGTAGGGGCTCAGGATGTGACTTATTTGTATTATGACTTAAGAATAAGATACCACTTTCACCAGACACATCATCAGTTTCTCCCTGCACTATGATCCATCGGGCATTTGAACCATCGGCAGTTTTTCTTGCATCGCCTTCTGAAGTCAGAATAGTACTATTGTCTGAACCCCATTTCTCAGTAGCGCGAAAACCTATTCCGCCACCGTAACGGTAGTCGTCCAACAAGATCCCTCCTGGGATTTTTGTCTCAATCGTTGTGGTGTAGTCAACCATATATCGGCCTTTATCCGCAGGTTTTACTTTGATGCGTAGATCTTCTTCAATTGCAATTCGCTCAGATTGGGGAGCTTTTAAATCGAGATGATTTTGACGAACGTTAAGTTCGGCTGCACCGCCAGCTTCCTTTTTAGAAAGAACGTGTGAAAAATCCACTCGACCTTTTTGATCACCCAGATTCCAAAAGTCAACCTCTCTCCCACTGATGGTTGCGCGGGTCCAAGGACCCCATATTCCATAATGATGATAATGATCTTTTGGTTGAATTCTAGTTAGAATTTGGCCTGATGGGGATCTTAGCGGATGAATAAATCCAGATTTTGCGAAATCTTTTTTGATGCCTTCCGGTACGTCTTCCACAACCGTTTGGTATGTCAAAACAGGCTGATTATCAATTACGAAATCAATTCCGCTGGCGGTCTCTTTTAACGCTACTTTTTGCCCATATACCAGCACCACAAAACACAAGTAAATGACTGGCACACAGAAAATTCTTTTGAATATCATATAAAATTCAGGTTATTGGGATCGGATTCTAAAGATATAGAATTCTAAATTATCGAATATCCCATTCATCCAATTACCTCATGAACAAGATTATTATCTACGGAATCGTTTTCCTAGTCAGTGTCAATTTTGCCCTTGCGCAAAACCCAAAAGAGATTCCCTTGGATCAAGCTTGGAAAGATAAGATTACCGAATTGGCACCAGAAAAGACTAATTTCCCATTCAAGAAAAAAAAGAAAATCCTCGTATTTTCATTGCACACTGGCTTTTGGCATTGGGTAAATCCACATACTCAAGCGATGATTAACATTCTTGCTGATAAAAGTGGCGCATTTGATGTGACTACCAGTACTGACATCGCGATGATGGAGAAGAATAATCTCAAGGAATTTGATGCTGTGGTATTCAACAATACCAACGCCAAGGGTGACTATAGAAGTCTCTTCGTAGATGTTTTCAGGGAGGACACTTCCATGGATAGTGCCGCTGTATGGGCAAAGGCAGAGAAACTGGAAAACAATATTATTCAGTATGTGAAAAAAGGAGGAGGAATTCTCATAGTGCATGGAGGAAATACCATGCTGAATAACTCTATGGAATTCTCTAAACTGACCGGCGGTAGCTTTGACTACCATACCAAGCAGCAGGCATTTCAGGTAAGATTGGTGGATCCAAAGCACCCTTTGGTACAGTCACTTCCTGCTGAGGGATATAATCACGTGGACGAGCCTTACTTCTTCAAGAATGCTTATGATGAATTGGATTTTCATCCATTGACTTACTTTAACAATGCTGAAATCGAAGGTCAGAGAAAAGGTCAGGAGAAGACTTCAGGTAAAACTTATGTGTCCTGGATCCGAAAAGACGGCAAAGGAAGAGCGATGTATATTTCCACTTCACACAATGCGCAAAGCTTCGAGAACTCGGCAATTCTTGCCTACTTCCTGGATGCACTTCAGTATGTAGCAGGTGATGTGAAAGTAGATGAGACACCAATTGGTAAGTAATTAGCATTCAGCTAATAATAAGCTGTGAGAAGTTCAATCAATCGTAACTTTTCACTGCTTTTTTAAATTATATTTTTATGAATAAAATACTTTTTGTAGCTATTATTTTACTGGCAGTTGGTGCATTTTTTTACAGTAAATATGTAAAAAATGTACCTGTGGTAATTCCATTTGAGGTGATCAGAAATTCTATACTTTTTAAAGTAGAAATCGAAGGTGAAACATACACTTTTCTGTTCGACACAGGAGCTGGAACTGTAATTTCTTCAAAGCTTAAAGAAAAATTGAATATTAAAGCAACCGGTAGCAATTACGGGTTCGATTTTTACGGAAACAGTTCAATTGTATCTAAGACAACATTATCAGAACTAAAATTAGCTTCTCTAGCTAATCAAAATCTGGAAGTTTCTATAATTACTCTTCCTGAAAACTTTATTTCCTGCGGAATAGAACTCGATGGTGTTTTAGGTCTGGAATTCTTTAAAGGAAAAGTAGTCAAAATTGATTTAGCAAATAACGAGTTAACAGTAGCAAGTGATATTTCTTATTTAAAGGAAGATTTTGGAAGACCATTAGAAATAACTTTTTTCAGTGGGAACAAACGGCCCTATATCCCGATCACCTATTCTGATTCAAGTGAAACAGTTATTGCCCTTTTCGATACTGGAGCAATAAATGACCTTTTGAGAATGGGAAAAAATTCATTTTTAAAAATGATCGAAGACAGTACTATTAGCAATAAGTCAATAAGAGACACATTAACAATCAATTATGGGTATGGAGCATTTGGAAAGCAAAGAGACACCATAAATTATAGATTCCACTTACCTGAATTAACTTTATCAAACACAAAGTTCAAAAACTTGATTGTGGAAACGTATGATTCTCCTAATAAAAAGTCAATTATTGGCCCAAAAATTCTAGCCAAAGCAGTGGTAGTTCTTGATTTGGTAAAGGATGATTTTTATATCAAACCCTACGAAAAATCAGTTTTGGATTACAGCTATCGTTTGGATTTCCAGTTCCAAAATTATAAAGTAGTGCAGCTCGCTGACTCATCGAATGCGTACCAAGCAGGTGTAAGACTAGGTCATGTTTTGAAATCGGCGAATAATTTGAAACTGGACTCTTTGTCAGAATGTGACCAGCTAAAAATCGATTGGCATGAATTCTATTTACAAAAAAACATCCAATTTGTGTTCGAATCAGAGGAAGGAGAAGTTGTATATGATTACACAGCTGCGGATTCTACTAACGTGGAATGAAAAAAAATTCAGCTAATTTAAAGCCGTGATATGAGTACCATAAATTTACTTCCTGATTTTTCTAATCTATGCTAAAAAGACTTTTTGTAGCTAATGTTTTACTATTCGTTAGTGCGTTTTTTTATAGTAAATATGTGAGGAATGTACCTGTAGTTGTTCCATTTGAGGTTGTGAGAAATGCCATATTCCTCCCGGTAGAAATCAATGGGGAAGTCTTTACTTTTCAATTTGATACTGGAGCTACTACTGTCATTTCACCTAATGCAGCAAAAAGGCTAGGATTAGACTCAACCGGCTGGCACCATGGTATGGATTATTATGGCAATACCGATTCTGTGACACATACCATTATTCCAGAAATAACTGTTGGAGACATTAAAGTCAGGAATCTTAAAACATCTATAATAACTCCTGGTAATATGTATGAGATCTGTAATGTTCATCTAGATGGATATTTAGGTCTTGAATTTTTTGATAAAAAAGTTATTGAAATCGATCTTAAAAATAAAGGATTGACCATTGCTAAATCATTGAATTCTTTAGAAAATGACTATCCCGATTTTGTCGAAATAAAATACCATGATCAACAAAAAACTCCTTTGATTCCAATATATCACGTCGGTACCAAAGCTGCAGAATTGGTACAGTTTGACACTGGATCTGGAAATAGATTTTTCAATATGAGTAAAAAGACATTTGAGAAAATGATTGATGACAATGTGCTATCTCCAGATGTTATCATTGACACAATCCACTCTTTCACAGCAAGAGGATTGTTTGGTTCACAGCAGGACAGGCAGAATTATTCTTTTGAGGCTGAGGGATTACGCGTAGGAGAAACTATATTTTCAAATGTGACAGTTAATACGTTTGAAACTGATTTTGTATCAAATTTAGGTGCCGGACTTCTCGAAAAAGCTGTTGTGGTAATCGACTTAGTCAAAGACAGATTTTATATTAAGCCGTATGAAAATGTAAACCTTGATTTCAAAAGAAAATTGGATTTTCAAACCATTAATCATGAAGTCTCATTTATAAAGCCTAATTCTGCTGCATACTTAGCTGGAATTAGAGAAGGTGATATTTTGAAATCCATAAATAACTTGCACTTGGATTCTATCGCCTTTTGTGATCAGCTAAATATGGATTGGTCGGAAATATATCAGCAAAAAAATATCCAGTTTGTTTTTAGCTCCAAAGACGGAGAAATTGTCTATGATTATACAGCTCCGGAACCTGGTTTCGAGCAATAGTTTGAAATCAACTATCCAAACTATTAAATACCTAAGCTTTCTTCACAAACTCGCTTTTCAGCGCCATTGATCCGAAACTATCGATCTTACAGTCAATGTTGTGATCTCCTTCCACCAGACGAATACTCTTTACTTTCGTCCCTGCCTTTATTGGTTTGGGAGCTCCTTTCACTTGCAAATCCTTTATGATTGTCACAGCATCACCATCGGCCAACACAGTTCCATTGGCATCTTTGACCACTAATCCTTCGGCTACTTCTTCCATAACTTCCCCTATTTTCCATTCAAAACTGCATTCCGGACAGATTAATTTATCGTCCAATTCATAGCCAAACGGTGAATTACAGGCAGGGCAAAGAGGTGTATTTTCCATGGCGCAAAGTTAGGGAAATACGGCAAGATGGAGAATATGACTTTTATCAATTCCACTGAGAAACAAGACTTGAAAATTGAACTATCTGGCCAAAAAACCTCAATACATGGGCTGATAGCTATGCACGACTGCTTCAGCTGCTGTTCTACCAGAGGTCATAGCAGCATTGATTGAGCCATTTAGCAAGTAATCTCCCGCCAAGAACACATGATCGGCGATCTTACATTCAGTAAATGGGATACTGTTTTTCACATCTTCTACTGTTGGGATCGCATAGCTGATGTAATAGGATTTTACAAATTTGAAGTACTCTGCATTGATACGTGATATTGACTCCAATTCACTTTGTACAGTCTTAATCAACTCCTTCTCTTTTAGGTCAGTATCTAGGATTGAAACGCATAGTAACGCTCTTCCATTTTGAGAATAAGCTGAAGACACATCAGTCATAAAGACCAGGTTGTTTATCAGGTGATTTTCTCCCGGTATCAAACCCAGCATGGCTCTGCTCATAAACGATTTGTGAAGGGAAAAATATAGAGTAATCACTGATCTGGATGGCGCAAATTGTCCCTGCAACTGCTTCATGAACTTATCTGGCTGAGTCGCTATAATGATACGGTCAGCTTGTAAAGTCTCCCCATTATCTAAAACAATCTCCTTTCCCTGTACTTCAGCTACCCTAGTATTGAATAGAAATAGTGTTTTTCTCAATTTTCCTCTAAGCATATTCGGAACCTCGATCATGCCTTTCTCTGGTATAGCTCCCATTCCTTGGGAAAACATTTTAAAGACAAACTCAAACATTCTTGAAGAGGTATTCAGGTCTTTTTCCAAAAATATTCCCCGGAAAAACGGCTTGAAAAAATTAGAGATAATTCGATCTGAAAATCCATACTCATTCAAATACATGTGCGTGGGAATGGACGGCTCATTGAAGATGTCTTCGATCGATTTATTCCTTAGCATTTGAGTCAGGTTGAACATTTTGACCTTATCCAAAAAACTCCCTACATGGGAAAATGCCATACTCACTACTTTAAGCGGATTACGAAGAGGATCAGCGATAATAAAGGTATCCTTGGCTCCAAATATCACTGCCCCCGGTTCTAAATATTTAAGATTCAATGCACCCAAATCCAGGTATTTTTTTACTTCAGGATAAGCTGTCAATAACACCTGAAAGCCATGATCCATCAAGAAACCATCCACTTCATCAGTTTTAATTCTGCCTCCTATCCCATTGCTGGATTCCAATATCACCGGAGAAAACCCGGATTTTTCAAGTTCCAAAGCAGCTACTAAACCTGCCACACCAGCACCGATAATATATATATTTTGATCTTTCATGTCATGTATTGAGAATCTATATTCAAAAGCCTACAAGAATGAATTTTGACAGCGCTTAAAAAGCTAACCCATTCTTGAATGCATTGTTTGGGTTTTTCCCAAACTGACGAAGACAAATACTAGCGAGATATATTTCATTATCACAGTATCAGGACTTTGCCACCGACTTAGTCGTGTAAATAAATTGAGATTTGTGAGAATAACAGAAAATCCATTTTCATCATATAGCTTACTTTTAATAATCAATTTAATCCTTGGCAACTAAATCAATTTTTTTCACTAAAATCAAACTATGAAATCGGGCATGTCAAAGGTGACACACAAAGGGTATGATTATTATCGGTCAGCGGCAGTTCACACTGGGGAGGAGGAATGATGCTTTCTGCTTATGATCAGGCGAGATTCGGCTACCTGACGATGAATAGTGGCAAGTGGAACGGCGAACAACTTATCCCTACTTCCTGGATAGAAAAATCCAAAACCTCTACCCCTGTCAATCCGGGTTATGGCTTTATGAATTACTTCTTGAACTATGATCAAAAAGATATCCCAGCTGCACCTAAAACAGCCTTCTCCCATACCGGAGCTGGAACTAATATGATCTATGTGGATCAGGAAAATGAGGTGGTGAGGTTGGAGAGTATGAAGTAATACATAAAAAGATCAAAATTACGAACCAACAACTATCTTAAACCCATTATGTTGCCTGTCGAATTGATAGTAGAAAATGAAAAGCAATTGGCCGCAATAGCAGCGGTATCCTATATTCAGGATCAGCAAGTGATTGGACTTGGCACCGGCTCCACAACTTACTATGCTGTCCATGAAATTGGCAAGCTTGTAAAGCGTGGTTTACAGATAAAAGCAATCCCAACTTCCATTAAAACGCAACTACTTGCTGAGTCACTCAATATCCCCCTCATCGACAGTAATAGCGTGGATTACATCGATGTCACCATAGATGGAGCGGATGAGTTCACGGAGGACATGGTACTGATCAAAGGAGGCGGAGGTGCATTACTCAGGGAAAAGATCGTGGCTTCCATGAGCCGAAAGCTGATAATTATCGCTGATTCCAGCAAACAGGTGACACAGCTTGGACTAGCGTTCAGCTTGCCTATAGAAGTAATCCCATTTGCATCTAATTCTGTGAGCAATCAGATCAAGGAGTTAGGAGGAATTTGTATTGTTCGTAAAAAAGAAGGCAAAGCTTTTGTAACTGATCAGGGCAATTGGATTCTCGATGCAGACTTTGGTCACATACAAGATCCTCACTACCTCTCGAAATCTCTAAATGAACTAGTCGGAATTGTTTGTCACGGTTTATTCATAGGCTTAGCTGATGTCATTATAGTTGGAGAAGGTAACACCACACAAACTATTCTTGATGAAAAAGTCAGTTGACTTCTGTAAAAACACTGACTAACAGGGATTAATTTTTAACTTAATAAATCTTAGTAAAAAAAAAGCGACGATCTTTTTTTTAAAGGGATGGCCTCTAAGCATATAGCATGAACAAACCCAAAAGCTTTTCCATTAATAAACCATGGGCGATCACAGTCATATACCTAATAGTGGGGATCAACTGGATATTTTTCAGTGATATACTACTCTCGAGCATTTTCAGCGACGATATCAGTGAGATGTCCCGTTTCCAGATGATCAAAGGTTTCCTCTATGTGTTAGTCACGGGTTGGTTGCTATACTTTTTGATCAAGAGACTGTATGACAAGGTCAACGGAGGAAAACAAGAACTGGAGCTGCTATTTACGAATCCTAATTTGGGAATTCTTAAAATTGATAAAAATGGTTATTTCACCTATACCAGTCCGAATATTTTAGAGATTATAGGCTATACTGATAAAGAGATTATAGGTAAAAAAATCATCGACCTCACCCCTCAAGAATTTGTAGTTCAGGATCGAGAGAAATTAGAAAAAATAGCCGAAAACGGGGCAAAAAAAGGATTCATCTTCAACAAATATCTACAGGATAAACAAGGAAATACCATCATTGTTAAGTTATATGGAATTGCCCTTAAAAATAAAGAAGGTGAAGTGATTGGCTATTTAGCTGCGTTTCAAAATATCACAGATCAAGAAACATTTTTAAACTCTTTGGAAGCTAAAAACAGGCAACTTCGGGAACTGGCCACAGACCAGTCTCACTTAGTCAGAGCTCCACTAGCAAGGATTCTTGGGATCATTGAGTTAATGCAAGGCGTGGATCTGGAATCTGCAGAAAAGATCGAATTGATCACTCACCTCAAAACATCCGGAGAAGAACTTGACGAAGCGCTGAAAGACATATCCCATAAGATGAACACAAGAGTGTCCCATTAGTCTAAAAAATGCTATGCTAAAAACTTACGATTAAAATTTCCCGTTACCTATCACAAAGCACTTAAATCACACAATCAGATCAATTTTTACTAAAATATCATTCGAGATGAAGGCACTTATTTTTCTTTTCCTAATCAACAGTGTGGCAAGTTTGTCATTATTTTCGCAGGATATAAGTTCCAAAAAGTATGACTTTAACTTGAGTCTCCCCTCCTATGACAGCAGTCAAGGGCTTAATACTTTTCAAGACACTTTCTCAATAAAAGGGCATCAGAATGACACGATTTACTTCAAAAAATTCGATAATCTTGATGAGTTTCTAGATCTTGAATTAGGTGAAACCAATCTTTTTCAAAACCAAGATAATGTTCATATTATCGTAAATCCAAAGCCTACATATTCTCTGAGAATAATGAAGCCAAGTGGCAATTATCCCATTCAGATTTACAAACCTGACTCTACGAAAAAGTACACGCTTCTTATAAAAGAATTTTAAATTCTGACTACTGTGACCAAAAACTGAAACTGTTTACTAAACCCTATTCCTTCCAGCTTCGATTAGCTTTCTTTTCCGCCTGATTTTTCTTTGCTTTCAGCCGCTTTTCTATTGCTCCTTTCTTGGGCTTAGTAGCTTTTCGAATGCGTTTTTTATGAAAAGCTTTCCGCATCAAATCCTCAAACTTTCGAATAACCAACTCCTTATTTTGAGTCTGTGAGCGCTTTTCCTGAGACTGAAGCTGCAATACTCCTTCCTGATCGGTTTTTGATTTCAGCTTATCCAGTAGCAAGGTCTTTTCCCCCTCATTCAGCTTGCGGGATTTCGGGATATCAAATTTCAACTGAACCTTGGTTTCCACTTTGTTGACGTTTTGTCCACCAGCCCCTCCACTTCTGGAGGTAATAAATTGGAGTTCCCTGAGAAAGTCTCCCCCGCATATTCTAGCTTCAATATTTCTCTCTGCATAATTCATTGTGTGGTATTTTTAATTCTGTACTCATTTTCAAACGAGTATATGACCAATCAGCCCCAAAATAAAATTATGAGTAAACTTTTTTGCAAAAAAGAGAAAGTAAATACTAATTTGAAGTCACTCACTAAACTCAAACCCAAAAGAACACATGAAATCGAGCATGACTAAAGCGTCACACAGTGGCATGATTATCAACCATGCGAGATTCCATCCCGCTTCCTTCGTCACGGGACAGGTTATGGCATTTGAAAAACAAATTATAAACACATGAAAAATAGAAGAGAATTTCTCATAAAATCAGCCCTTGGTATGAGCGGACTTGCTTTGGCTCCTTCCTGGCTGCAAGGTGCTCCGGCTATCATCACATCCCTCAATAAGCCAAACTCATACATCAATGGTGTACAAATAGGATGCATTACCTACTCATTCAGATCCATGCCCGATCAGAGTGCCGAAGCCACACTTCAATATGTGCTAGACTCTGGACTTTCTGCTATAGAACTCATGGGCGATCCAGCCGAGTCTTTTGCCGGAAAGCCGACAAATCCAGTCAATATGCGGGAAATGTATCCGCTTATGTCCAAACAAAGAAAGGGTGAAGAACTCAGTACTGAGGAGAAAGCAAAACTAGCTGATATGAGTGCGCAAGCTGAATCCTATGCAAAAGTGGCTGCAGAATGGAGAAATAAAGTAGGAACTGCTCCCTTTGAGAAAATGCGAAAAATGTATAATGATGCCGGAGTAAGTATTTATGCTTTCAAGCCAAATGCTTTTGGGATGAATGCGACTGACGAGGAAATTGCCTATGGAATGACAGCAGCAAAGGCCCTTGGTGCTACACATGTCACACTGGAGCACCCATCAAATGATGCCCACACGCTTAGATTAGGCAAGTTGGGTGAAAAGCATAAGATGTCAGTAGGCTATCATGGACACGAGCAGGAAACCTTTACCTTTTGGGATACTGCTCTGGAGCAAAGTAAGAGAAATGCATTAAACCTGGATGCAGGTCATTACATTGCTGCTGGCAATACTGACCTTATCCCACTGATAGAGAAGCAGCATAGCCGCATCCTAAGCATGCACACCAAGGACCGCCAAACACCTGCAAATGGAAAAGGCAACTTGATTTGGGGTACTGGTGACACACCTATCCAAGAGCTACTGAAGTTGATATCAAAAAATAAGTATAAGTTCCCGGCAACCATTGAGTTAGAGTATCAAGTACCTGAGGGTTCGGATGCTGTAAAAGAGGTACAGAAGTGCGTTGAATTTTGCAAAAAAGCACTAGCTTAGTAATGAAATTCTGTTTTCCATACTAAGTTTTTCAAACTATTTTGAAGCGGCAGTCGAAAAACTGCCGCTTTTCGTTTTTAAAATGCTTTGAAATCGAGCATAGGGCTGATGTAAGAGAATGGATAATATCTACCCGCCTGTTCTTATCTGGCTAAGGTGGTAATCGATCGCTCCAGAATTGGAAGCATTTCATTACGAAGCTCAGAAAAAAGTTTTCTGATTCTACACGTATCTTCATCTGTGCACTCTCCACAGGACTCGTAAAAACGCTCAGACACACAAGGAATCAAGGCTATGGGTCCGTCCACCACTCGCATAATCTGCGCAATAGTGATATCACTTGGATCCATTGCCAGTGTATAACCACCTTCTGCCCCACGTACACTCTTCACCAGCTGATGCGTTTTTAGGTCACGCAGAATATTCTCCAAAAACTTATAGGGGATATTTTCATTGATCGAGATCAACTTCGCCGAAAGAGGTTTGTCTTCCACGTGATCTTGAAGATAAAGAATAGTCTTGATAGCGTACTTAGCGCGTTTGGATAGCATCTGAAGAATTTGATTAACTCAAATTACAAAAATCCTCCAAAAGCGAAGGTTTGTTTAGGTAAGTATGAGATATATCGTCCTAATACTTAAGAAAATGATCAATAACCCCACCATTATCATTAGGTACTTTGGTTTGATTAATTTGCAGATATACGCAGCAAAGGGAGCGGCTACTACACCACCCAATATCAAACCAAGTACAGGCGCTAAACTCAGTTCTTTCACAAAATACAGGAAGGTACTTGCACTTGCCAGCGACACAAAAAACTCCACAAAATTACCCGTGCCGATGGCATATCTCGGAATTTTACCCTTACTGAGCAACGTACTATTTACGATAGGACCCCATCCTCCACCACCTATGGCATCGGCAAAACCTCCGGTAGTAGCCAGGATAGGAAGACTTCTACTGTTCGGGTCAAACTTAGGCTTTTTCTTCTTGAACACCTTGCTCAATATCACTAGCCCCATCACAAAAAGATAGATTGCGATCACAGGTTTCACCAGATCACCGTCAATATTTGATAGCAAAAAAGCTCCAACTATGGAGCCTAATACTCCTGGTATGAGAAGTTTCTTGGCTAGTTTCCAATCTACATTCCCCATTTTCCAGTGAGAAATTCCCGAGGCCAAACTCGTGAAAACCTGCGCGAAATGTACCCAAGCAGATGCAGTAGCTGGAGGAATACCTATTCCCAGCAAAATTGAATTGCAGCTGACTCCATAAGCCATCCCAAGTGCTCCGTCGATACTCTGCGCCACAAATCCTACCAGCAAAAACCATAGGAAAGCCTCTACGTCTAGCTCCCAACTGTCAATAGCCTGCGAAAATGTCTGTGTAACTATCAACCCAAACATCATTAAAGAAAAACCAAAAAACATAGCCCAAAATGGCTCATTCCTTAGTTTGAGTAGGATTCGTTGCATAGTGGCACTTTAAGAAAACAGATGTATGAGGAGCAAAATTAATTCACAAAATTTTTATTTCCTACCAAATTTATAGGAATTATAGGTTTTATAGTAGTTCCCTTTTCATTTGTATCCTACATATCCTAAAAACTTATCAATACCAATCTTTGGCCCAAGCAATGGGGAGTATTATAATATGCCAATACCAGAAATAAAGACGGTCTATTCACTCAGGATCAATAAAGACACCTCAAGGAACTCGTGAATCGTAACGGAAACAAAAATTCTCAAAAACCTGATCTTCCTGCACAATTAATTAGCAGATAAGAAGCAGGAATGAACTCGAAAAATAACGATCTTTCTGACAGCTCATTTTGTGACACAATGTGCTTGGCTAAAAATTAACTGGTGCAACATGGAAGACGAAGAGATTCGAGAGCAAAATCAATTTGAGGAGCTAATTCAGGGGCTTATTGACAATAAATATGGTTGCGTCAATGACTTCATACTACCCAGTACCGTGACGGGACTAAGAGACACGATTCAAAGTCTGTCTGCATCTGGCAACCTTAGGCTGGCAGGTATAGGCAATTCAATTGATATCAAGCAGGACAAAGGTATTAGAGGCGATAAAATAAATTGGATTCAGGATCATAGCGTAAATCCATTTGAAATAATCTATTTAAAAAAAGTCGGGAAGTTTATTGCGCATTTGAATAAAACCTGCTTCACTTCTATCAAGAGTTTTGAAAGTCACTATTCTAATTACGAAAAAAATAGCTTTTATAAGCGGCATATAGATCAGTTCAAAAGTGAAAAGGGTAGAAAGTTTTCCATTATTCTATACCTCAATCAGGATTGGACAGTTGAAGATGGTGGCATGCTTTCATTATATCCCGCAGCAGGCGCACAGAAAGATATTTATCCAGTAGGCGGTCGATTGGTATTTTTTCGAAGTGATGAAATGGAGCATGAAGTCCAACCTTCACTCACTCGGGAAAGAAAAAGTATCGCTGGATGGTTTAAAAATTAAGCGTACAAAAGGCAGGTTATAGCTCATTGACTGCTTTTAGGCAGTTTTCAACTTTGTACGCTAAACCTTAATTATAGGAGGAGCTACGCCATACGGGGATTCATGCCTGATTCAAAAAAAACCGCAGAGTCTTATCTGCGGTTTTTTGGTTTAGTTTTTTTTCGGAATTACTTAGAGAACATAGTAAACATCCACATTCTCTTCTCGATATCACCTACAAATCTGGTGAGCATATCTGCTGTAGCTATATCATCTGCTTCTTCTGCAATCTTAGCTGCTATTCTATGGGATTGTGCCAGACTGCCTAATCCATCTATTACATGCTTCACGCATTCATCTCCATTGGAAACATCAGTAATTTCCTTGTGAATCGTGTTTTTCAAATAGTCGGAATATGCATGTAAAGGATTGAAGCCAATGGTTACAATTCTTTCTGCCATTTCATCTATGTTTTCATAAAGTTTGGCATATAGCTCTTCAAATTTGACATGAAGATCAAAGAAATTTTCACCCTTTACATTCCAATGAAACCCTCTTACATTTTGATAGAAAATATGGTAATCAGAAAGCAGGTCATTTAGCTTGTCCGATACATTTCTCATAGCCTTATTGTCTAATTTCAAATGATTTCCAAGCGTTGCTTTAGTAGTAGTCATAGGTAGTGTATTTTATTATTTAAAATTATACTACTGTACTTTCAATGGGCATGCCATTCTACTGGCTTCAAAATCAAAAACTGCGAATAAAACCCTCAGACCAATACTATTTTAAACAAGCTTATTTAAAGAAAATAAAAGCTGGAAAGTGTAATTTCAAGACTTATGGACTTTTAGAAATTCATGAAAAAAATTCCCCAATTCGTTGATAAATTGGCGCAAAAAAAAGCCCGGAATTATGTCCGGACCAAGTGATCAATTTTCTCTACAAATCGTATTGCTTCATTTTATTGAAGAGCGTCTTGCGGTCAATTCCCAGTTGCTTTGCCGCTTGAGTTCTATTGTATTTGACCTCTTCAAGAACTTTCTTCAATACCTCGGCCTCAGCTTCAGCAGCAGCATCCTTAAGATTCAGTGGCATTTTACTTGCTTTATTCTCCGCTCTGCTTGAATCTGAATCCGAAAAATTGAATTTTTGAGAATAAACGATTTCTGGAGGCAGCGCAGATACAAACATCTGCCCTCCATCAGTCAACAGCGTAGCCCGACGGATGACATTGAGCATCTCACGGAGGTTACCTGGCCATGGATACTCCATCAAGACATCCATCACTTGCTCGTCAAAGCCAAAGACTTTTTTATTCAATTCCGCGTTAGAAAGCTCTAAGAAATGGTAGGCAAATGCTTCAATATCTGCTTTTCTATTTCTCAAAGGAGGCACAGTGATACTAAACTCATTGAATCTAAAATAAAGATCTTCTCTAAATTTCCCTGCAGAAACAGCCTTTCGAAGGTCTTCATTAGAAGCTACGAGGATTCTTACATCAATAGACTTGTCTTTGGTACCACCAATTCTTCTAAGCTTACGCTCCTGTACCAATCTAAGTAAGCCAACTTGGGTTTCATAAGACAGATTACCTACCTCATCCAAAAAGATGGTCCCTCCATCAGCCAGTTCGAATTGCCCGGGTTTCTCAGCCAACGCCCCTGTAAATGATCCTTTTTCATGCCCCCAAAGTTCACTTCCTGCAAGTTCTTTGGTCAAGGCTCCACAATCTACTGCTATAAACGGCTTACCGGCACGCTCACTTTGATGGTGAATCATACGCGCTATATTTTCCTTACCGGCTCCACTTTCGCCATAGATTACTACACTCAGGCTAGTGGGGGCTACCAGAGCTACTTCTTTGTACAATTTCTTTGATTCAGCACCTGTACCTCTCAGATATTTAGAGTCAGATTTATTAGGTTTAGAATCAGATTCCTTCGTTAGCTGTGAGGCATTTGAGAAAGTTTGGGTGTTTGATTTACTTGATTTGGTTGCTGCCAGAGCCCGCTCTATTAAATTGATGATCTCATCTGGGATCAATGGTTTGGTCACATAGTCAAATGCTCCATTTTTGATCACTTCCACAGCGATTTTCACATCGGCATACCCGGTAATAATTGCCACTTGAGTGCCTGGTGATATCTCTCTTACTTTCATCAGCACATCTCTTCCATCCATATCCCGCAATTTGAAATCACAGAAAATAAGATCAAAAAAAGTCTTTTTGATCATGTCAAGACCATTTTTTCCTGATATGGTAGTTTCTACTTCGTAGCCCTTCTTAGTGAGAAATCGCTCCAAAAGTTGACATATATCTATATTATCGTCAATTACGAGAATCTTAGCCATGGTTTATTGTGTGTTGGATGTGTTTATTAACTGGCTCTGAACTACCTGGTCCAATCGCGCTATGTTGAACGGTTTACTGAGAAAGTCTAGGGCACCATAGTGAATTGCTTCCATTTTTATTTCATTATGATCAAAGGCACTCATCATAATCACCTTGGATAGGACTTTACCAGAATTAATATACTTTAATTCATTCAAACCACTCCCATCAGGGAGGTTGACGTCCATGAAAACTAATTCAGGTTTTGATTGAATAAACAATTTCCTTCCTTCTTTGAGTGTACCCGCGGATAAAACCGAAAAACCCCTTCTACCTAAAAATCTCGATAAAAGAGATCTTATTTCCAGCTCATCATCTATTACTAGTATTAGTTTATTATTCATCACATAATCTTCTACGCTATTCAACCATAGGAACATTCATCTTGGTAATTGGGTAGGGTGTCTCAGTCAGGAAAAGAGTAAAGAAAAGGTGCAGCTATAAGCCACACCTTTTCAAATTCTAAACCTATTTCATTTCACTTTCTCTACTTTGTCTTTGGCAGATTTGAGCGCTGACTTCGTTGCTTCCAAACCATCCGTTTTGGCTTCCAAAAGTTTTGTTTTCAAATCGCCAATAATTGATTGAAAATCACCTAATAAGCTATTTAATTTTTCTTTTTGAGGCCCAAATTCTTCCCTATTTTTGTAGAGATATACACCTACTACAGCTCCGGTTAAAAGTCCGCTTAGCCAAAGAGTCTTGTTTATTGTTGATCTGTTCATAGTGATTTAAATTTTGATTTAAATTAGAGTTGAGTTTCTTATTTATTTAATTGAGCTGATAATTTCTTCTTTGGTTTTACCAGTTTTTTGCTGCGATCAACCTCAAAGTTCATCTTCCTTTCCTTCCACAAATGTCAAATCCTCATCAGAAAGCTCTGCATATTGCTGTTTAAGGTTACCTTTGAATACATTCCAGATTCCTTTTATTTCTGTAAAAAAAATCATTGCGTTGGTTAAGTGTTTCAAATTTCTTTGATGAGTCAATATCGCAGGTGCTCTTCTGCTTACGCTAGCTAGATGGATCGACCTGAAATCAATCGGAACAGTACCGCGATAACTGCAAGAACTAATAATACATGGATTAATCCTCCTGCGCTGTAGGCAAATACTCCGACAAGCCAGCCGATCAGAAGAATTACTGCGATGAAATACAATAAAGAACTCATAGTTTTAGTGTTTAGATTGATAGATTTATTTATATCATGTGATTCAACTGGCATGCCTCATTTAGATTAAAACTGTAAAAACAAGGCTAAAAGCATGAAATAGCCCAAAAATAGCAGTAAAAGATCAAGTATGAGAACAGCACTTTATTCTTATTGAGTAATAAATTCCCCAATTATGGGAAATAAAAAAATGAAGAACCAGCCAAAACCATCTATTCGCCAAGTTAAAATCTACTCGATCGTGACACTTATCCTGATTGTTATAGGTAGTGCCATATCTTATTGGACAGCCGGCCGAATAGAATACTACACCTATGGAGTCATGCACACTTCACATGTCCTACAGAGAACAGGTGAATTATACTCCAGCATTCTGGAAAGAGAAACAAATATCCGAGGGTATGTTCTGACAGGGAATGAAGAATTTTTGACCAATTATGAGCAGTCCAATATTAATGCTGAGTTGCTTCTAACACAGTTGCAACAATTGACTAGTGACAATGGGCAACAGCAGAATAACATAGAAGAACTCAGAGGACTGATCTCTGCTAGAGTCAGGACTTTTGATACTACTATTAACTATATGAGCGAGCATGGAAAATTAGTCGGCTTCCTTGACCCTACCAAAACAAGTAATGCACTGATCGGCTATAAACTGATCAAAGATGTAGTACTCCGCATTAACGATGTGGAAAACAATCTTTTTATACAAAAAAATCAAAGCTTGATTAACAACATTAATGCCCTGCCATTAATTGTAGGACTTATCTCTATCTTCTCGATTACCATTGGATTGGTCACTTTCTTTTCTATCTATCAGTATAACAAATCTCAGCTGACAGCAAATAAGGAAATCGGCACCTTTCAGCAAAAATTAAAAGATCAGATCAAACTCCTTGATGACTCGAATAAAGAATTAGAGCAATTTGCCTATGTCGCCTCTCATGATTTGCAGGAACCACTTCGTAAAATCACTGCCTTTTCCGATCTACTGAATGAGCAATACGCAGACAAATTAAAAGGAGAAGGAGGACTCTACCTGAGCAGGATCACAGCGGCGGCAGTGAGGATGAGACGTTTGATCACTGACCTGCTAGAATATAGCAGAGTTGGTAAAAAAGATCCTGAAAAAGTGAAATCAGTGAAATTGTCTAAAATCATCTCTGAGATGCTTGAAGACTTCGAAATAGCTATCCAAGATAAAGCCGCCAAAATAACTTATGGGAATTTACCGAAAGTAGAAGGCTCCGAAACAGAGTATCGACAGGTATTTCAAAACCTACTTTCTAACTCACTCAAATTCTCCAAACAGGATGTAAATCCTGAAATCACCATCACTGCTGATCAAGCCAGCCAAGAGCTCATTAGTAAGCATCCATCTCTAAACCCTAGCAAAAACTACTACTTGATCAAAGTGAGTGATAATGGAATAGGCTTTGAAAAAGAACATGCAGATAAAATTTTCTCGATTTTTCAGAGATTGCATGCCAAGAAGGAATATGAAGGTACCGGAATAGGCCTCTCCATCACCCGTAAAATCATTGAGAAAAATGGAGGAGTCATATTTGCAGAAAGTAGTCCGGGAAAAGGTGCTACCTTTGACATTATCTTGCCAGTTGCAAGCACATAAATGCTGTTGCCCCAAATAATTAGTGCAGTATCTAATTCGCAAAATCGTGCTTATCATTTCAGCTGAATTCAACCCTAGTTCTTCAAAGATTTTATGATCATGTCCTTCGAGAAACCAATACATATTCTAGTTGCAGAAGACGATGAAGACGATAAATTATTAATCCTAAAAGCATTTGAAAGAACTCTGCCTAAGGAGAAAGTCACTTGCGTGGAGGATGGTGAGGCACTTCTGAAATATTTGAAGCGTGCCAAACCTTACGATGATCTAGAAAAATATCCTATGCCAGACATCATTCTCCTGGATCTCAATATGCCTCGCAAAGATGGAATCGCTGCGCTGGCTGAAATTAAAAGCTGCGACAAACTAAAATCCATTCCAGTTATTATTTTCACTACTTCCAATAGTATAGATGATATAAAGATTACCTACAAAATGGGATCGAGTAGCTATATTACCAAACCTGGATCTTTTGAGGAATTAATCAACGTAACCAAAGAAATAGAAAATTACTGGTCGAAAACAGTCCTGTTGCCGGCATATACCAAAGTATGATTATCGCAGAAGAAATTAGAATACTATATGTAGATGATGACCCGGATGACTTCTTACTGGTATCCTCTCTATTGAAAAGAATTACGGATACGAGCTATGAATTAGAAGGTGCATCTAGTCTAGACGAGGCAATTTCTAAGCTGAATCAAAGCTTCGATGTCTTCTTGGTGGATTACAGACTGGGAAAAGATACCGGACTGGAGCTGATTCGTGAAATCAAATCACGTAGAAAACATACCCCTGTAATCATGCTCACTGGGATGAGTACAGGAGACATTGATAGAGAAGCCCTCTCCCTTGGAGCCTCCGACTACCTTGTCAAAGGCGAATTTGATGCAAATTCCCTAGATAGAATCCTCAGGTATGCCATCCGTGACGCGCATTTGATTGAATCGTTGGCAGATGCTGCACGCAAGTTTCGATCAATCTTTGAGCTAGCAAGTGATCCATTCCTTTTGATCAATGGTGCAGGTGAGATTATGGAAGCTAATCCTGCATTTCTCAAAAAATTCGGAAGTCAAGCCTTCGATCCCAATTCTGAAGAAAGCTTTTTCTTCAAAGAGCTACTGCCAGAAGAATCCTCAAGGCAGGAACTGGATGATTTGTTTTTCAAAAGTCTAGAGCTTTATGATATGGAAGCACTATTGACCATAGACAAAGGTCACTCCATCAACAGTCTAATTAGTATAGTAAAGCAGGACGAAAACATTTTTCAGGTTTTGATCAAAGATCTCAGTGCGATCAAAGCTAAAGAAGAAGAAGACCTAAACCTCAAGAAATTCTCCTCTACCGGTAGAATAGCTCGGCTTTTGGCACATGAAGTGAAAAACCCCCTTACCACTATCCTTTTATCTGCAGACCAGCTGCAGATGGAGCTCCCTGCCTCTGTCCTTGCTGAAAGTGGTGATTTGATAGACGTGATCCGCAGGAATTGTGACCGAATCAACCACCTAGTCACGCAGCTACTGGACAGCACCCGGTTTACTGAATTGGACGCAAAAAGTCACTCGATCAATACCCTTTTAAATGAAGCCCTGGAGCATGTCCAAGATAGAATTGAACTCAAAGGAATCAGTATCATCAAACATTATCAAACCGATATCTGTGATATTCAGGTAGATGGCGAAAAAGTAAAAATTGCACTGATCAACCTAATCGTGAATGCGATAGAAGCAATGACCGAAAAGGCAGGAAAGCTAATTCTGAAAACAACGATAAAAAATAGCCAGTGTAGAATTGAGATTAGAGATAATGGTGAAGGAATCCCTCAAGAAAATGTAGAGCGATTATTCGAGCCTTTTTTTACCAGCAAAGCTACAGGCTCTGGACTAGGACTTACCAACACTCAAAATATTATCTTAAGTCACGGAGGTTCCATACGGGTAAAAAGTGATGTAGGTAAAGGAACCTCATTCCTGATTACCTTCAACAATCCAGGTTAAGTGATTTATTAAACTAATTCCAAACCCCTTCAAATGCTAAAGTTGAAGGGATTTTTTACTTTAGTCCCATACTAACCCAAAACTCCTTCCCAATGAACTGCGCCAAAATTCTCTTGTTTTTCATCTTCGCCTTTTCCAATTACTCGATAAGCTTTTCACAAAATCAACCAATAAAATTACTCCCGGAAAACCCTCATTACTTTGAATACAAGGGTAAACCTTTGGCTTTGATCACCTCAGCAGAGCATTATGGGGCTATTTTGAATCAGGGTTTTGACTTCGAAAAATACCTCCATACACTGCATCAGGAAGGAATGAACTACACCAGAATCTTTATGGGAAGTTATTTCGAGATCCCTTCGAAAAGCTTTTCTATAAAACACAATACGCTGGCACCTGAAGCGAGCAATGTGATTGTTCCTTGGATCACAAAAATCGAAAATGACGCAATGAAATTCAACTGGAATTCGTATAATCCGGCTTATTTCGAGCGATTAGCCAAGTTTATGCAGCTAGCGCAGGATCTTGATATCATCGTAGAAGTGACGCTTTTCTCTTCCATCTATAATGACGATCACTGGGAGATGAACCCCCAAAACCCCAAGAATCGTATGGAGGAATCAGGTACATTGGATCGAAAACTAGCCCATACTACAGACAATGGCGCGCTGCTCAAGCTTCAAAAATCCTATGTCACCAAGCTTGTCACCGAGCTAAATGCCTTTGATAATTTCTTCTTTGAGATTCAAAATGAACCCTGGTCAGATAGACCAATCACTGCCTTAAACATTGCCAACACGTATGCGCTAGATGGACCAAACTGGCAAGTCAAAGTTGACCTAGCAGATGACAAATCACTGGAATGGCAAGAAGCCATCGCTGAAACTATAGCCAGCACAGAAGCTTCACTTCCGAAAAAACACTTGATCGCACAAAACTATTCGAACTTCAAGGCACCCATTGCTTCTGTATCCGAACATATTTCCATTCTGAATTTCCATTACAATTGGCCAGAATCCGCTACCTGGAATTATCATTGGAATAGAGTCATTGGTTTTGATGAGTCTGGGTTTGCAGGCTCAGAGGATATGGTCTATCGCAGACAAGCGTGGGTATTTATGCTTTCGGGAGGCGGGCTTTTCAATAACCTAGATTATTCCTTTTTTGTGGGAAAAGAAGACGGAACTGGCGTAAATGAAGCTCCTGGAGGAGGAAGTACTGCATTGAGAAAAGAGCTGAAAATCCTCTCTGAAACACTCCATGCTATGGATTTGAAAAAAGCACATCCCACTGAATCAGATGTAATTGGAGCACCTGGGATGATAGCATATGCCTTAAGTGATGGACATGAAGGTTGGCTGGCGTATTTGATTGAGGCTGGAGAGTCAACTACGCAACTTGTTATGAAGTCTTCAAGAGAGTGGACTTACCTAGTAAAATCCATTAATACGCTGACTGGCGAGACAAAACACTTGGGTAATTACGAAACTAAGAATTCTGAATTAACGATTCCGGTTACCTTGACTAATGGTGAGATTGCATTGAAAATCACTCCTTTGCCAGCACAAGAATGATAGAATTTCAAGGAAAATTGGCTGCATTCGAGTTTAATCATTGGCAATATCACATTCCAATTTCAGATGAAATCTCAGCCCAGATGATGGATGATAAACATCGCAGGGTTTTGGTTTGGATAAAAGACGGTGGGCCATTCCACATGGCACTGATGAAATCCAAGGAATATTGGTATATCCTGGTCAATCAGGACCTACGAACTCGTTTTCACTTAGTTGAGAATAGCGTATTTCTAATAAAAATTGACCGTGATCATAGCGAATATGGTCATGAAATGCCAGAGGAACTTCAAGTCCTGATGGATCAAGATAAAGAAGGTGCTGACTATTTTGAAAAGCTGACTCCTGGCAAGCAGCGTATGATGGTCTATACCGTCACCAAAGTCAAGAATCCGGAAAGCAGAATGAAGAAAGCTTTAGCTATTATTCATCATCTCAAGCTGGCTAAAGGGAAATTGGACTACAAGCAACTCAATGAGTTGATCAAGTATTACAATAAGTTATAGCAATTATTCGACGTCTTAGATGACATTTTGTATTTTAGAGATAATACAATTCCCCCTCTAATGAAGAAACTGCCAGAAATAAACTGTGATTTAGGTGAAGGCATGCCAAACGAAGTACAAATCTTTCCTCACATCGATACTGCCAGCATCGCATGCGGAGGCCACTTTGGGAATGAAAACTCGATAAACGAAAGCTTAAACCTGGCTTTGAAATACAAGAAAAAAGCCGGTGCTCACCCCTCCTATCCAGATCAGAAGAATTTTGGCAGGAAGACAATGAAGCTATCGGACAAGGATCTCATAAAGTCAATTTTGATCCAAATCCTGAAATTTGAGCAACTGGCTGAAAAAGCAGGACTGCCCATGGATCACATCAAATTCCATGGAGCACTTTATAATGATGCTGTGGCGAATTCAGAGATGGCAGACAGACTCACTGATTTTATTGCCTGCCACTTTCACAACACTCCTATATTTGCTCCTCCACATTCTCAACTGGAAAAGTATATTCGCCAGAAAGGATTGAAAAACAGAACCGAAGTTTTTGGAGATCGAAGGTATTTGGATGATTACCAACTGGTGCCTAGGTCAGTATTTGGATCACACATGATTTCAGAAAGTGAGATTACTCCGCATCTGAAAACCTTGCTGGAGAATAATTATTTACTTTCTGATTCCGGGAAAAAACTTCAAATAAAGGCCGACACTATTTGTTTCCATGGCGACAATCCCGGAATAGCTTACTTTTTACCTTTCATCCGAAAAAGATTCTGGACATGAAACCTATTTTCAGGCAAATCACTCCGCTGATTTGTGAATTTGAATGGGATTTACCTATCACTGATGAGCTGCTACAGCAGCAATTAGGCTTCAAATCTAACCTTGAGAAGGACTTTAGCTCAGGAATTGTCGAGCTACGAATGGGTTTCAAGACCCTTGCTCTGATACTTTCAAGTCACTTAGTAGCAGGAGAAATAGAAAATTGGATGAGCTACTTCAAGGCGGCAGCAGATTTAAAACCTCTTCCAGAAAAGATCTGGCAAATCCCAGTGTGCTATTCGCTGGAGACAGGTCGGGATCTGGAAGCTTTAGCAACTCATAAAAAGATAAGCCAAAAAGAACTAATCACAATGCATTCACAACCTCTTTACCGGATTCATTTCTATGGGTTTTTACCTGGTTTTATGTATTTGAATGGGCTCAATGAAACATTACATACTGCAAGGAAAAGTGTGCCCGATCGTGTGGTTCCAGCCGGTTCTGTTGCGATTGGCGGATCCCAAACTGGCATTTATCCATCGGTTAGCCCAGGTGGCTGGCATTTGATAGGGCAAACTCCTATTTCACTTTTTGATCCGAGACAAGCCAATCCTATTTTTGCCTCAGCAGGCGAACGGATAGAATTCATCCCGATTTCAAATCAGGAGTTTGAGCATTTGAAAAAGCATCCACAAAATCCAAAATCCAAATGATCCGGGATATTGGCTATTTGAAAATCCTAAAAACAGGCCCGGGAACTTCTATTCAAGCTGGTGCAAGAATGGGATTTGCTCACTATGGCGTTCCACTTTCAGGTGCCCTAGATGTGCGATCATTTATGTGGGTAAATCACTTATTGAAAAACAAAGAATCTGATGCAGTGCTAGAGATATGTCAGCCTGGATTAAGCATCATAGCCGATGCACCGACGCTAATTTGCCTAGCTGGAGCAAATGCTGCTATCCATCTCAACGGAAAAGCGATTGCAAGCCATGGAATACTAAAAATACGGGAAAATGATCAGCTGGAAATTGGTGTTTTTCACCAGGGTTCTGTACTTTATTTGGGGATCAAAGATGGCTTTCAATCCCAAAAAATCATGGATTCCAGAAGTTGGTATGCTGGAATAACCTCGAATGACTTTGCTAAAAAAGGAGATCAAATCCCTTATTTTACGACTCAAGAACTTCCTATAAACACTGCTTCAAAAGTGAAATGGGAATTCAGTTGGGCGCAAAAAAAGATCATAGATGTCTATTATGGGCCTGAATGGGAATTAGTAGATGTAAAAAGTCAGGAGCTCATTGAATCAATGGATTTTACGGTAGCTGATCTCAAAAATAGAATGGCAATCCAAATGACAGAGTTGCTTCCAAATTCTTTGCCGGAAATGCCCACTGCACCCGTCTTTCCGGGTACCGTACAGCTGACATCCGGAGGCAAATTAATTATCCTCATGAAAGATGCTCAGGTCACAGGCGGCTATGCGCGGATTCTTCAAGTTTCCCAGGAAGGGCTTTCTATTTTAGCCCAAAAGAAACCTCACCAAAAAATCAGCTTTCGATTGAAGAAATTCTCCTAATCCGCAATTCCTTGTATTTGAAAAACAATTCAAAAAATTGTACTTTCTACCTTTGAGGAAAGGCACAAACCCTATTATCTTGCACTTTTACACTGAACCCAATACCTTATGGATACTAGCTTAAAAGATCAAATTTTGTCTCAGGGCATGGACCCGGACACCGTAAGTCAACAAATTGACCACTTTACCAATGGATTTCCTTTTCTAACTATCACTGCTCCTGCTACACCAGGGGATGGGATAAAAGTTCTAAGCGATAAGGAGTTACGGCATTTCTTATTGACTTATCCTGAAAAGGCCGCCAATTTAGAAGTATTGAAATTTGTGCCTGCCAGTGGGGCGGCATCTCGGATGTTCAAAGATCTATTTGCTTTTCTGGAAGGTGATGGAGACATCAGCAAATCAGCTTTTGTGCAGAAATTCATGAACAATATTGAGAAATTCGCCTTTTACGAGGATCTGGATGAAGTATTGGAAAGTCAGGGAAGCAGCATCTATCAAGCTCTGGACAGCAAGGATTATAAAAGTATTTTGGCAGCATTACTCTTGGATGAGGGACTGGGCTACGGCAACTTGCCTAAGGGATTACTGAAGTTTCACCGCTATAAAGACGGGCGCAGAACGCCTGCCTATGAGCACCTGATCGAAGGGGTGCAATATGCGGTGGGCACTGGATCTCTCGTGAAAATACATTTCACGGTTTCCCCTGAGCATACCGATAAATTCAAAAAAGAAATAGAAAAGATACTGCCTGCAATAGAGCAAGAGTTTGGGGTTGAATTCGAGATTAGCTATTCTCAGCAGAAGAAATCTACAGACACCATAGCAGTAAATACTGATAACACCCCATTTACCGAAGAAGACGAAAGCATCCTGTTCCGACCTGCTGGTCATGGGGCCTTGCTGGAAAACCTGAATGATGTATCTGCCGATCTGATCTTTATCAAAAACGTGGACAATGTGGTTCCTGATCGTTTGAAGCCTGATACTAAGAATTACAAAATGGCAATTGGAGGCTTACTTTTGGAAACAAAAGAAAAAGTATTCAGGGCTCTAAGGGATTTGGAGAAGGAGGAGAATGAAACCACTGTAGCAAAGGCTGAGGAGGTAGCAACAAATGATTTAGGAGCAAAACTCCCAGAGAATTTCTCTTCGCTGTCTATAGAAGCAAAAGGAGCTTTTTTAAAAATGAAACTCAACCGCCCACTAAGAGTTTGTGGAATGGTGAAAAATACCGGAGAACCTGGTGGTGGCCCTTTTTGGGTACAAGAAGATGATGGTTCTCAATCGCTTCAGATCTTGGAAACTGCCCAGATAGATTTGAATAATCCTGCATCAAAAGAACATTTCAATGCATCCACCCACTTCAATCCAGTTGATTTGGTTTGCGCTACCAGAAACTTTAAAGGTGAGTCATTTGATTTGCTCAAGTACCGTGATATGATGACAGGATTTATCACTGAGAAATCAAAAAGTGGCAAAGACCTCAAAGCGCTGGAATTACCAGGACTATGGAATGGCTCTATGGCAGGTTGGAATACTATCTTTGTGGAAGTCCCACTGATAACTTTCAATCCAGTGAAAACAGTGAATGATCTCTTGAGAGACGAACACCAATAGAATTATAAAACCTAAAATCAGAAGTTTGAAAATTTCAGACTTCTGACTTTAGCTTTCTGAATCTATTCCTCCTTTTTCCCTTCGTACAAGTCGTACTTCAATAAACGGCAATCAATCGTACCATTCCAAAACTCTATTCTACGATTCGCTTTTAAGCCGATCTTTTTAGCTAACTCAAGATTTCCAGTAAAGATATATCCTCTGTATCCTGCACATTTCTGCTTCAGGAAGTCCCCCATTCTCTTGTAGGTACTTTCCAATTCCTCATTCTCCCCTAGCCTTTCGCCATATTCCGGGTTGAACATGATCACGCCACGGGGCTTTTCTGGGATTTCTGTCTCCGCAAAATCACAGACCTGGAATTCTATCATATGATCCACTCCAGCCGTAATTGCATTTTCCTGAGCGAAAGAAATGGCCTGAAGGGAAATATCTGAAGCAGTAATCTTAAGATCAGGCAGCTCCATAATTTTGCTTTCTAGCTTCTTCTTCTTCGCCAAGAAAGCCTGCTCGTCATACCCCAAAATATGCTGGAAGGAATAATGGTCTCTATAAAGTCCAGGGTAACGCTTAGTGGCCATCAGAGCCGCTTCAATCGCCAGCGTACCCGAGCCACACATAGGATTGATGAAAGGAACTCGAGTATTCCACTCTGTAGCATAAATCGTCGCTGCTGCCAAAGCCTCCATCATTGGAGCTTTGCCCGGAATCTTCCGGTAGCCATGCTTGGCAAGTGTATCACCAGAGGTATTGATGTAAACTATGCATTGGGTTTCTTTCCAATAAACCTGAAAAACCAAACCATTGAAATCAGATCCAGAATCGGGTCTTCTTCCTTTCAGTTCCCGAAAGCGATCAACGATGGCATCTTTGACCTTTACATTTACGATCAAGGGCGTGGTGATACTTTCGTTCTCTGCCACGGAGTTGACCGAGAAATACCCATCCACATCCAAGTAATCTTCCCAAGGGATAGCCTTGAATCTCCGGTAGATATCGTCTGCATTTCTCAGGTAAAAAGACTTGATTTCATAGAGCACTTGCGAGGCTGTACGTAAATGGAGGTTAAGATCCATGCACTCCTCCATCGTGGCTCTCAATTCTATACCCGTCCGTGAGACAGACTCAGGTACGAAACCAAGTTCACGAACTTCCTTTTCCAAGTAAGAAACCGAGCGATCCTTACAGGTAATAAAAACTTTTCCTTTGAGGTTAAAATCAAGCATGCGCAAAAGTAATAAAGATCGACGGATTCTTTTCTGCACATCCTGCAGGCAGTGCTATTCTTGCGTATTTTAGGGATAAACTCGCAAACGATTGCGTAACTTAACAGAATTGCGTTTGCTGCAATGGCGCTAAATCTTGAATTTTATTGAACAATAATACCTCAAAACTATGAAATACACCCGTAATCTATTCGCGGTTCTGATCACTTCGATCACATTACTAAGCTGTTCATCTCAGCAAAAGGCAGAAGATGGCTGGACAAATTTATTTAATGGTAAAGACCTCAGTGGATGGAAACCTGTAGCAGGTACAGCCACATTTGAAGTAGTCGATGGCACCATAGTAGGATCAGCCGTAGCAGGATCACCAAATACATTCTTGATCACTGAGGAGACTTACGGAGATTATATTATGGAACTTGATCTTAAAATCGAACATCTTTCCAGCAATTCCGGGGTGATGGTACGCGGCCAGTTTGACCCAGCTGCCAGAGATGGTAAAGGCCTAGTATATGGCTATCAAATAGAAGCAGACCCTTCTGAAAGAGCTTGGTCCGGTGGGCTATATGATGAAGCAAGGAGAGGCTGGTTATATCCACTCGACCTTAATCCTGAAGCAGGATCTGCTTTTAAGATGGGAGAATTCAATCATTACAGAATAGAAGCAATCGGCAATGAAATCAAAACATGGGTAAACGGTCAGGAAGTGGCCTATGTAGTCGATGATATGGACAAAACAGGTTTCATCGGCTTGCAAGTGCATAGTATTCGGAAGCCGGAAGACGCAGGAAGAAAAACTTCATTTAAAAATGTAAAGATCCAAACAGAAAATCTTGAGCCTAAATCATTTAACAAGGATGTTTTCGTTGTTAACAATAGCCTGAACTCACTGACAGAATACGAAAAAAACAATGGCTGGAAACTACTCTTCAACGGTCAGAATTCAGACGGATGGAAAGGTGCTTACAAGGAAACATTCCCGGAGTCAGGCTGGTCTGTCAATGATGGCATTTTGACTATAGCAGCATCTGACGGTGGCGAGTCAACAAATGCAGGTGATATCGTATCCAAAGAGCTTTATTCCGCATTTGATCTGGCCTTCGAATTCAAACTTTCAGAAGGTGCAAATAGCGGACTGAAGTATTTCGTTACCCTGTCTGAGGGTAATAAAGGTTCGGCAATTGGTTTGGAATATCAAATACTAGACGACGAAAAGCATCCAGATGCCAAAATGGGAATAGAAGGAAACCGTACGCTCGCTTCACTTTATGACCTGATCAAGGCTGATAAAAATGCCAGATTCATCCACCCAATAGGAGAATGGAACAAAGGCAGAGTGGTGGTAACACCAGACAACAAGGTATCGCATTACTTAAATGGAGTAAAAGTCCTAGAATATGTACGTGGATCTCAGGAATTCCGAGATTTGGTAGCTATCAGTAAGTATGCGAAATGGGACAATTTCGGTGAAGCTCCAGAAGGCCATATTCTTCTTCAGGATCATGGCAATGAAGTAAGTTTCAAAAACATCAAAATCAAGACGTTAAAATAACTACCCAAGATCAACCATGAAATCGAGCATGACTCAAGCCTCACACAGAGGGCTGATTATCAAATATGCAAGATTCCATCCCGTTTCCTTCGTCACGGGACAGGTTATGACCATTGAAAAAAAAATTATAATCATATGAAATACCCATGACGAGCGGACGACACACAGGGGGATGATTATATCCCAGCATACACCGCAACAGCAGATATGCTTGTTGTTAGGGCGCGTTGGGCTGTCGCAGCAGCGGGCCAGGCGGCTGGTCTGTGGGCGGAAGCTTTGCTGCGACTTGGCTTTTTGGTTCTTTTGGGCCAAGCCCAAAAACAGAAGAAATCGAGCATGACGAAAGCGTCACAGAGAGGGATGATTATCAACTATGTGAGATTCTCCCGAGCCGCCGCGGCGGACGGGACAGGCTATCCCGTTTCCTTCATCACGGGACAGGTTATGACCATTGAAAAACAAATTATAATCACATGAAAAATAACAACAGAAGAGACTTTATCAAAAAATCAACTGCTGCCACATTAGGTTTTTCTGCTTTGGGTTCAGCTGCTTTTTCTGCACAATCTTACGGAAGGATTGTCGGAGCAAACGAACGATTAAATGTTGCCATTGCAGGACTGGGAAGACGTCTTGGTGCTTATTACGAACCAATTAGTCTGAAATCCAGCAATGTTAACCTCCTGTATCTCTGCGATGCCATGGAGTCTCAGATGCCAAAGGCTGCGAAGAATTTTGAGAAGTATATAGACTATGCTCCCAAACTAGAGCAGAATGTGATGAAAGTGATGGATGACAAAGATCTTGACACCATCATCATCGCAACGCCTGATCACTGGCATGCTCCGGGAACTTGGCTGGCTTTGGATAGAGGTAAACATGTCTATGTAGAAAAACCATGTTCGCATAACCCTCACGAAGGCGAGTTGCTGATTGCTTTGCAAAAGAAGTACAATAAAGTAGTGCAAATGGGGAATCAGCAGCGCTCTGCTCCCGAAAGCCGTGAAATTATTACAGCCATTCATAATGGTGCAATAGGCAAGGCATTTATGGCAAAGGCCTTTTACAGCAATAACCGTGGAGCTGTACCAAATCCAGTTGCCGCTCCGGCCCCTACAGGATTGGACTGGGAGATGTTCCAAGGACCGGCACCAAGAAGAGCCTACACCCATGACACCTGGGATTACAACTGGCACTGGTATGGATGGGAATATGGTACTGCAGAAACTGGAAATAACGCAACTCACGAATTGGATGTGGCACGCTGGGCCCTACAGGTGGACTATCCAAGTGAGGTACAGGTAACAGCAGACAAAAGGCACTTTGCAGACGATGGCTGGGTAATGTATGATACAATGGATGCTACATTCAAATTCGGAAACGGTTCCGTAATTCAGTGGGATGGGAAAAGCAGAAATAGCTACAAAACCTATGGCACAGACCGTGGGACCATCATTTACGGCACCGAAGGATCAGTCTATGTTGATCGTGGTGGCTACAAGCAATTTGACAGAGCAGGCAAAGAAGTTAAAAACAGCATGTCATCAAGTAATGAAGCCGGTACTGCACTTGGAGGCGGAGGTGATATGAGTACTACCCATGTGGTTAACTTCTTTAATGCAATACGAGGATTGGAAAAGCAAAATTCCAATATAGAAGAGGGGGCAGTAAGTACCCTATTATGTCATTTGGCAAATATCAGCTACAGGACTGGCGAAAGTCTGATCTGCGATCCAAGCAACGGTCATATCAAAAATTCCAAGAAAGCTTCTGCTCTCTGGACTAGATCATATGAAAAAGGCTGGGAACCGCCAAAAGTATAATTTATATAAAAACCATCCACCACTATACTACACCTGCTTACAAATTGAGCAGGTGTTTTTTTTACTCATAAGTCAAAAGAAATATTTTTCAATGCCCTTTATTTAGCTGTGTACTATATCCACTACGAACTACGCTAAGAAGAATTACTAGTGAATTGTAGCAAGAATGTTCACTTGTGCAAAATTAACGCAATCGATTGCGTAACTCCACCGTTTATCCTGTTGAAATTAGGGGTTAAACAAGTTAACTTGACCTCATCATTACATTGGACTCTGTCTGCTATTATATAGAAAGATTGGTTTTCAATTCGTTTTGATGGTAAATTATATTTAATAACAAACCCATTTTACTATGCACGCAAAATTTTACACTTGCCTCCGGGTGGTGTTCTTTCTGTTGCTCACTGTCTCATACAGCTGGGCTCAGCAAGTACAGGTAACAGGATCAGTCTATGACGAAACAGGCCAGCCCTTACCAGGTGCCACTATCCTGGTCAAAGGTACCACCACTGGTACCACCACAGATTTGGATGGAAAGTATTCCATTTCAACTCCAGCTAACGGAACTCTGGTTTTCTCTTTTATTGGATACAATCCAATAGAAAAAGTAGTCGGAAATCAAACCGTCCTTGATGTTAACCTTACTCCTGATCTCTCAGACCTAGAAGAAGTAGTTGTCATCGGATACGGTACTGCCAAAAAGAGTCAATTAACCGGTGCAATTTCCTCAGTAGGATCCAAGGAAATCTCCGAACTTCCCATCACTGACGCCAGACAAGCACTCCAAGGACGTGCAGCAGGTGTTGATGTCACACAACCTGGATCAAAGCCAGGATCTGCTCCTCAAGTCCGAATCAGAGGTAGAAGATCATTTAATGCATCCAACGAACCACTTTATGTTATTGATGGTATTCCAGTAGTAGGTGGACTAAACGATATCAATCCACAGGATATCACTTCTATGGAAGTATTGAAGGATGCCTCTGCAACTGCAATTTATGGTTCTAGAGGATCTAATGGGGTAGTATTGATTACTACCAAAAGAGGTACCAAAGGCAAGACAATCGTTTCAGTTGATTCATATTATGGTTTGAATAGAGAACTTGGAAGAATTGATGTATTCAATGGACCAGAATTCGCTGAATATAAAAGAGAGTCTAGACGTGCAAGTGGAGAATATCCTGAAGGACCGGCAACTCCAGCAGCAGATGAATCACTTTTTGAGCCCGTTGAACTTGAGGGAATAGCCTTAGGCAGAAGTACTGATTATGTAGGCGGTTTATTAAGAAATGGCGCGATACAAAGTCATCAAGTTGGTGTAAGTGGTGGATCTGACAAAACCACATTCTTCGTATCAGCTAACTACTTCAATGATAAAGGCGTAATCAAAAAGCAGGATTATACTCGTTATACATTTAGAGCAAACCTTGATCATCAAATTAATAAAAAGATCAAATTTGGAACATCTACTCTAGTTTCATTTAGTGAGAGAAATGGAGCAAACTTCAATCCTCTGGGTGGAGCTTTAGCAGAAAACCCTTTGGGTAAGCCATTTGATGAAGATGGAAATATCATCTTCTTGCCTACTTCTGATGGCTTGAGAACCAACCCTTTTGCTGAAATCGTAGAAGGAGCCCAAGAAGATCTGACAAAAAACTATAGAATTTTCAATAGTATTTTTGCTCAGTATGACATCTTACCTGGCCTTAACTATAGAATGGTTTTTGGTCCAGATATCACAATTAGCAGAAATGGAAGGTTTACAGGATCTCAAACCAATTCAAGACGTGGTGGTGATGCTACAGGTAGCGTAAATGACGAATTCTCATTTAACTTTACGTTAGAGAATATCTTATCTTATAATAAAACTTTCAAAGAAATTCATAATCTTAATATTACTGCACTTCAGTCCATTCAGCAAGATCGCTACGAGCAAACGGCAGTAAGTGTATCTGGTATTCCTGCCGAGTCGCAGTTTTACCATAGATTAGGAGATGCTTCTCAAATAACAGGTGCCAACACTAACTTGAGAGAATGGGCATTAATGTCATTCATGGGAAGAATCAATTATGATTTCAAAAATAAGTATTTGTTAACTGCTACCCTGAGAGCTGATGGTAGCTCCAGATTTGGTGAGAACAATCGATTTGGTTACTTCCCTTCTGTAGCTGTGGGATGGAATGTTCATTCCGAAAGCTTTTTGCAAAATTCTTCAACTGTAGATCAATTGAAGTTTAGAGTTTCCTATGGATCCATAGGTAACCAAGCAATTAATCCATACCAGACTCAGGCATTACTGGGTAGAACTAGCTATGCTTTTGATAATTCTGCAGCATTTGGATACAGACCAAATACGATTGGTAACCCTGATTTACGTTGGGAGACTTCTACCACATTCAATGCAGGTTTAGACTTTGCACTATGGAATAGCAGAGTATTCGGTTCCGTAGAATACTACATTACAAATACATCAGATCTACTTGCACCACAGCCTCTTCCTAATTCAATTGGATTTGGAGGATTTACGACCAACATTGGTGAGACTCAAAACCGTGGTATTGAATTGACACTATCTACATTGAATATGGAGAAAGGTGATTTCACATGGACTTCTGATTTGATTTTCACTAAAAACACGGAGGAAATTATTTCCCTACCGAATGGTGATGATATCTCAGCAGGAAGATTTATTGGACAGCCTTTGACTATTTTCTATGACTTGAAGAAAATTGGAATTTGGCAAACAAGTGAACTTGATGAGGCAAAATCTTTTGGGAGTGTACCTGGTGAAATCAAAATTGAAGATTTCAATGGTGATGGTAAAATCAATGCTGAAGATAGACAATTCTTAGGATCTGCTGTAGCTGATTTTGCGTTGGGATTCACTAACAGATTTAGCTACAAAGGATTCGATTTGTCCTTCTTCCTATATGGTAGATTTGGATCCATGCTTAGATCTCAGTTCCACACTAGCAACAACTCTTTGGCTGGTAGATATAACAACTTGGATATAGATTACTGGACAACAACCAATCCTACGAATGCTTATCCAAGACCTAATGTAAACCAAGAGAGCGCTAAATATGCTAGTTCTATGCAGTACTTTGACGGAACCTTTCTTAAGGTTAGAAACATCAACTTTGGGTACAATTTCACACCAGAAGCAGTTAAGAAAATTGGATTTACGAGCTTGAGAATTTACACCAGTATTCAGCAGCCCTTTATTTTTGCTAATTACAGATCAGAACATAAGGGTATAGATCCAGAAGTCTTCATAGATGGAGAGCAAGGTGTAGGTGGCGGAATTGTCAATTCTAATGTTTCACCTGCAGTTACTTCTTTCACATTTGGTATTAATGCAAAATTCTAATCAGCAATGAAAAAATTAGCAATAAAAATGAACTTATGGGCTAAATCAACAGCCCTTCTACTAGGTGTATCAGCAATGGTATCCTGCAGCGGATTTCTTGAGGAGGAAGTAGTTTCTCAAATCGGCAATAATTACCTCAATACTCCTAAAGGCCTTAATGATGGCGTTAATGCCGCTTACAGTACTATGAGAACCTGGTATGGCACAGAGCGAGGTAATAATTTCACTACTTTTGGAACAGATCTCTTTACCAATGGTGCAGATGGTTCTTGGAAATTCATGAATACGTACACGAATCAGTTCGATTCCCAAAATGGACATGTTCGTGAACTTTGGGATCAATTCTATCAAGGAATAAATACTTGCAATGCGGTAATAGACAGATCCGCAAATGTTACGGGGGTCTCTGAAGCAGTGGTTTTGCAAAGAATTTCTGAAGCCAAATTTATCCGTGCTCACCATTACTTTATTATGGTGCAATTATTTGGAGCAATTGATTTACAGCTATCTGAAACAACCGGTCCTACAAAAGAAGTTACAAGAACTCCAGTAGCCGCTATTTATGCAGCAATAATTAAAGATTTGCAGGAAGCTATTCCAAATTTGGAGGCAAAGGCTAAATCAAGTGATTACGGTAGAGCAACTCGTCCTGCGGCAGAGCATTTATTAGGAAGAGTATATCTTACCAAAGGTACTTCTGAGGCTGGCGAAGCAGCAGACTACGGAAAGGCAGAGACTTTATTAAAAAGCGTCATTGACAATTACGGATTCTCCCTACTTCCTGATTTCGGAGATGTTCACGGTTTTGGCAATGAAATCAATAATGAAGTAATCTGGTCAACTCAGTATACCTATGATCCACTTACAACAGGTGGAGGTAACAACGCGCACGTATTTTTCTTGATGGAATATGACGTGCAGCCAGGTATGCAACGAGATGTAGAGAATGGGCGGCCATATAAACGCTTTAGATCCACTGATTATACACTGAATACTATCTTTGCTGATCGGGTAAATGACTCACGGTACAAAAACACCTATGTAGATCATTTCTTATCTAACAAACCTGGTACTTATAATACCACTTTCGATAAATCAAAAGCTTCTGTGACTTATGCTAGGGGAGATACCACTATATGGCTTCCAGGGTATAATATGACTGAGGCTGAAAGAGCAAAATATCCTTATCAGGTCCTGACTCCAGAGCTCTACACCGAAAGATTGTTCCCTCCTATGAAGAAGCAAAAGGATCCAGGACGTGCAGATCGTACGCAATTTGCAGGTGGTAGAGACTACATTGCCATGCGTCTTGCAGACACTTACTTGTTACTTGCTGAGGCTCAATTTAGACAAGGAAAAATCGATTTAGCTACTGAGAATATCAATGTGGTAAGGAGAAGAGCTGCATTTCCTGGCAAGGAAGCCGATATGGAAATCTCTGAATCTGAATTGACTTTCGAATTCATTACTGAAGAAAGAGCGAGAGAACTTATTGGTGAGCAAACTAGATGGTTGGATCTAATAAGATGGGGAATTCTTGTTGAGCGGGTGAAAGCTTACAACCCACAAGGAGCTCCAAATATTCAAGATTTTCACACGCTGCGACCAATTCCACAAAATCAGATTGACCGGGCAGAGGGCAATGCCAGTGCCTTCCCACAAAACCCAGGATACTAGGTTAATTACTGAACTAAAAAATAAAAAAGAGCTGTTCCGATATTCGGAACAGCTCTTTTTTATTTTGTTTACCACTAATGCAAAGGCTATTCTATGAATAGGCTATTCTCCCAAAGTCGATTCTCTGATTGTCATCTTAGAAGGAATAGTGATCACCTGATCTAGCAGCTCATTGTGCTTCGGTTTGGTCAATTTCTTGATTAGCAATTTGGCACATTCATTTCCAATTGCCAACGTCGGCTGAGTGATCGTCGTAAGTGATGGGTTCAGCAGGCCTGCAATCGATGAATTGGAAAAACTAATCAATTTCAAGTCAGAGGGCATCCTCAATTTGGTCCTTTTTACAGCATGATACGTAGCAAATGCCAATTTCTCGGCGGATGCCAATACCCCATCGGGTCTGTTTGGTGACATCAGCAATTCCTCTACCAATTTCACATTACACTCTTCATCATGAGAGCAATAAAGTGTCATAGCCGGATCCAATTCCCATCCTTCACTTTTGATAGCATCATTATAGCCACGTTGCCTGTGTTCGCTAATCGATAAATCTTTACCAAGCGTAAGCAATGCGATTTTTTTGCATCCTTGCTGGATCAGATGCTTAGTGCCTTCATAAGCACTTTCGTAATCATTCGTGATGAATTTGGTTGTTGGGATTTCCGACCTTATCCTATCAAAAAATACAACAGGCAGCCCCCGATCATGTAATTTTTGCAAATGCGAAATATCACTTGTTTGGCTGGTAACCGACATGACGATGGCATCAGCTCTTCCATTTAGGAGCAAATTCACGATTTTGCGCTCCCGCTCTATGTCCTCATGCGTATTGTAAATTAAGAGATGGTAGCCCTGATCTTGAGCTACTTCTTCTATCCCATCCATTACTTGCGCAAAAAAGCTGTTTATCCGCTCAGGGATGATTACAGCGATAGTTTTGCTCTTATTTTCGCGCAAACTCCGTGCAAATGGATTAGCATGATAATTCAGCTTCTCAGCCATGCTGATCACCTTTTTCTTTGTCGCATCTGAGATTTCGTAACTATCATTTAAAGCTCTAGATACGGTGGAAGGCGCGAGCTTTAATTCTGCGGCCAACTCTTTTAAACTAATTCCTGAAGCCATGATACTTAAGTGTAAACTGGGTTAATTGTTGCCAACAATTTACAAATCATTGTGCGTATTAAGCCTATACCACCTACATAATTTCGAAATCGTTTCCGCATTTTATTCCACAAATGAAGCTGATTCAGGGTATTTTTAGAATAATAAAATGTTGTAGAAATTTAGCCTAAATAACCAATGCCCTATTCAACAACGAAATCGTCATTCCTATCAGACGATTTTCTTTTGCAAAATGATTTTGCCAAAACGCTTTATCATCAGTATGCTAAGGACTTACCCATCATTGATTATCACAATCATCTTCCCCCTGCTGAAATCAACGCAAATAAAAAATTTGAAAACATCTCCAAAATCTGGCTTGCAGGTGACCATTACAAATGGAGAGCGATGCGAACCTTTGGTATCGATGAGAAATTTATAACCGGAGATGGTTCGGACGAAGAGAAATTTACCAGCTGGGCGAAAACCTTGCCCTATACACTTCGAAACCCCCTATACCACTGGTCCCATCTGGAGCTGAAAAGATATTTTGGTTTCGACGAGTTGCTTTCCGATGCAAATGCCGCTGAAGTTTACAAGCATTGCAACACTGTCTTGGAGCAAGAATCTTACTCTACTCAGGGTCTTTTGGCACAAATGAAAGTGGAAGTAGTATGCTCCACAGATGATCCCGTAGATTCCTTGGATCAGCATGTTTCTTTTCATAAAAAGGGCAAAGAGCTCGGCATGTATCCTGCATTCCGACCTGATAAATCCTACGCCGTAGAAAACCCCTCCACATACAAAGCTTATATTTCAAATCTTGGGGAAAGTGCAGGCTTTGAAATCAGCTCATACGAGACACTTTTGGAAGCAATGAGCAAACGAATAGAATACTTCCACCAGCGTGGCTGCAGACTAGCTGATCATGGACTGGAGCAATTGTACTTTTTTGGCAAAGGTGAGTATTCCATAGACTCTATTTTCGCAAAAGTACTGGCAGGAAAAACACCTTCAACACAAGAAGTGAATTTCTTTAAGTACACCACTGTCCTGGCACTTTGCAAAATGTACCATGCCAAAGGATGGGTGCAGCAATTTCACCTTGGGGCTCTCAGAAACACCAATGAACGCTCTCTCAGAATTCTAGGGCCAGATACAGGTTATGATTCTATAGGTGATTTTGATCAGGCGACGGCTATGGCTGGTTTTTTCAATGAGTTAAACTCAGATGATCAACTTACTAAAACTGTAATCTACAACCTCAATCCTCGGGACAATGAGGTTTTTGCTACAATGATCGGCAACTACAATGACGGATCTGTAAAAGGCAAAATCCAATTTGGTTCAGGCTGGTGGTATTTGGATCAAAAAGATGGGATGGAGAAACAGATCAACACACTGTCTAATATGGGTCTGGTTAGTTGTTTTATAGGAATGTTGACAGATTCCCGCAGCTTCCTTTCCTTTCCACGCCATGAATATTTCCGCCGTGTTCTTTGCAATCTATTTGGACAAGATGTAGCCAATGGCGAACTTCCTTGGGATGAAAAGTGGCTGGGAGGTATCATTTCTGATATCTGCTACCACAATGCAAAACAATATTTCGACTTTAGTCCAAAAAACATTCAGGTTTAATTATGAGTAAATCACTATTCTCCCTTGAAAGGAAAAAAATAGCCTTTTCAGGAGCCACCGGAGTATTGGGTAGTTCCATGAGTTTATACCTTGCTAAAGAAGGTGCAGAAGTCTTGATCCTGGGACGCACACCTGTGAAGGTGGAAGGTTTGGTAAAGCAAATAAAAGATGCCGGAGGAAAAGTGTTTGGTTATATCTGTGATATCACTGATGAGGACAGCGTCCAAGATGCCTGTACAGAAATAGAAAAAGAGCATGGCTACATCGATATTCTGATTAATGCCGCAGGTGGAAATATGCCTGGGGCGGTCATCACTCCTGACAAAACTTTAAAGGACTTAGAACTGGATGCCTTACGGAAAGTCATGGATCTGAACTATTTGGGAACAGCCATTCCTTCCAAGATTCTTTTTCCGCTTATGCTAAAAAATGGCAAAGGAAATATCATAAACATCAGCTCAATGGCGGCATCAAGGCCTATGACCCGTGTGATGGGCTACGCCTCAGCCAAAGCTGCAATCGACAATCTCACCAAATTCTTAGCTGTGGAGCTTTGCTCCAAACACGGCCCTGGCTTTAGAGTCAATGCCCTAGCGCCAGGATTTTTCCTCACCGAGCAAAACAGAGCACTTCTTACCGAAGCTGACGGAAGCCTTACCCAAAGGGGAAATCAGATAATCAGCCACACTCCAATGGATAGATTTGGAAAACCTGAAGATCTAAATGGTGCGCTACATTGGCTATGCGCTGATGCCTCAGAATTTGTGACAGGAACTATCGTCGCTGTAGATGGTGGGTTTGGAGCCTATTCCGGAGTGTAAAAAATTTAATATTTGAAATCTCAAATTTCAAATTGGTTAATATTAAACTCAAAATACTATGACCTATAAAATGGAGCAAACCATGCGCTGGTATGGCCCAAATGACCCCGTTAGTCTAAGAGATATACTCCAGTCAGGAGCAACAGGAATCGTAACAGCTCTTCACCATATTCCCAATGGAGAAACCTGGTCACGGGAAGAAATTAAAGAACGAAAAAATATCATCGAAGCTGCTGGCTTGACTTGGTCGGTAGTAGAGTCCGTTCCCGTGCATGAAGTAATAAAAACACGCTCGGGAAACTACCTAGAGGTAATCGAAAACTATAAAGAAACCATTCGAAATCTTGCCTCAGAAGGTATCTATACGGTATGCTACAACTTCATGCCTATACTCGACTGGACCCGAACAGACCTAGAGTACGAGCTTCCCAACGGAGCAAAAGCCCTACTGTATGAGAAGAAAGCTGTTCAGGCATTCGACCTTTTTATCCTAAAAAGAGCAGGTGCGGAAGCTGAATATTCTAAGGAAGAATATGCTGAAGTCAAAGCTTACTATGAAGCTCTCAGTCCTGCCAAGTATAAAATGATCTTCGATAATATGCTGAAAGGACTTCCTGGTTCTGAGATAGGCTATACCTTAGAAGAATTCAAAACCATGCTGGCCACCTATGATGGAATCGATGCCGCCAAACTTGCCGAGCACCTCAGGCTATTTCTGGACGCAATCGTACCAGTGGCTGAAGAAAATGGCGTGAGTGTAGCTATCCATCCAGACGATCCTCCGTTTTCATTGTTCGGGCTTCCTCGTATCATGAGTACAGCAGAAGATGCTAGAAGGATCCTTAGGGATCAACCTAGCCCTTATAATGGACTAACGTTTTGTACTGGTTCTTTTGGAGTGAGAGCAGATAATGATCTTCCAGCTATGGTCAAGGAGTTCGGTGATCACATTCACTTCATCCATTTGCGTAGTACAAGAAGAGATGAAAAAGGCAATTTCTTTGAAGACAATCATTTGGATGGAAATGTACCAATGGTTGCGGTGATTGATGAACTCATACAAGTTCAGCAGAAGCGAGGCAAAAGCCTACCCATGCGACCGGATCATGGGCATTTGATGTTGGATGATTTGAAGAAAAAGACGAATCCTGGCTACTCTGCCATCGGAAGATTGAAAGGCCTTGCGGAAATCCGGGGTGTGGAAGCAGCCCTGATTTACAGTCAAAATAAATGACCGAAAAGGAAAAAATGCTTGCTGGCGAATTCTACCAAGCCAGCGATCCTGAATTGGCAGCAGAGCGCTTGAAAGCCCGAAAACTGGTAAAAACCCTAAATGATTCAGATCCTGAGGATAGTGAGTTAAGGGTTTCGCTGGTGAGAAAAATCTTCGGGAAAGCCGGTGCAAATTTCTGGGTGGAACCTCCATTTTACTGCGATTACGGCTCAAATATTGAAGTTGGGGATGATGTATTCTTCAACTTCAATTGCGTAGTGCTCGATGTCTGCAAAGTGACCTTGGGAAACCGGGTGATGGTAGCTCCCAATGTGCAGTTTTATGCTGCCACTCACCCCTTAGATCACCAAACACGGGGTGAAATGTGGGAATATGGCAAGCCTATCACTATTGGGGATGATGTATGGATCGGCGGTTCAGCGGTGATCTGCCCTGGTGTCAGCATTGGTGAGCGAACTGTTATTGCCGCTGGTGCTGTAGTGACGAAAGATTTTCCATCAGATGTGGTGATCGGCGGAAATCCCGCTCAAGTGATTAAGCATCTTGTGTAAGCAGCATCCAAATCCCATTCCCTGATTTCTTTTCCTTTGTATTGAAAAACATTTGCTTATTTTTGGCCACCAGTGTTTTTAACCCTTTTGTTTAAACTGAATGAAACGAGTATTAGTAAGTGGTGGCGGCGGATTTCTTGGTAGCCACCTTTGTGATCGCCTTCTAAAGGAAGGAAATGAGGTTCTTTGCGTAGATAATTTTTTCACAGGTAATAGGAGAAATATTCACCACCTGCTCGACAATAAGAATTTTGAATTGCTCCGCCACGATGTCACCCATCCACTTTATGTGGAGGTAGATGAAATTTATAATCTGGCATGTCCTGCTTCCCCTGTGCATTACCAGTTTGATCCGGTCCAGACTACCAAAACATCTGTGATAGGTGCTATGAATATGCTGGGCCTGGCAAAGCGATTGAAAATCAAAATCCTTCAGGCTAGTACTTCAGAGATTTACGGAGATCCGGAAGTACATCCCCAACCGGAAAGCTACAAGGGAAGTGTAAACACACTTGGACCACGAGCTTGCTACGATGAAGGAAAGAGATGTGCTGAAACGCTCTTTTTCGATTATTACCGTCAGCACAAGGTTGCGATCAAGGTCATGCGTATTTTCAATACTTATGGACCAAGAATGCATCCTAACGATGGACGGGTAGTAAGTAATTTCATCGTACAAGCACTACAAGGAAAGGACATCACCATGTACGGAGATGGAATGCAAACGCGTTCTTTCTGCTATGTGGACGATAATATCGAAGGAATGTACAGACTGATGAACAGTCGTGATGGATTTACCGGACCGGTAAACATCGGAAACCCGGGTGAATTCACTATGCTTGAACTTGCCCAGCAGATCATTGAATTGACCAATAGCAAGAGTAAAATGATCTTTATGCCATTGCCTCAGGACGATCCTATGCAGAGAAGGCCAGTGATCGACCTTGCGAAAAAAGAACTGGACTGGGAACCCACTGTACAACTTCGAGAAGGTTTGGTTAAAACTATTGCCTACTTCGAATCCGTGATCTGATATATACCTTCCATAAGCAATACAAAAGCCATCTCAGGATGGCTTTTGTAGTTTTAACACAGCTACAATGAGCAGTGTGGCACACAAATTCGGTTGTTTTGCTTTGTCGGTCTTTGGAACACGATCCGAGGCGCAAAAAAATTCAAACGGTCCTTGGTGAAAGTTTACTTTTCTAAATTGACTCCTGATTTAAGTCTTTATAAACTCTTTCTGTGACTTATACACTTTGATGCTAATCCTTTGTCACTTTACTTCCCCACCAGTCCGCATTAGGAGTCCATCCTGGACTAAGCATTTGTTTACGTTCCGCTTCCAAAGCTGGCATCCGTACATTTCTAAATCTATCCAATACTTCCAGATGCAAATTTTCATTGTACTCAGGATCGACTGCAGGCTGATTAGCATGAGTATCCGCTAACCATTCTAACAATTTAGAAGTTAGCCTTTTAGTCTCCTTGGGATTGCTAATAGCAACATTAGTCTGTTCGCTTGGATCATTTTTCAGATTATACAATTCCACCTGCTTATCCTCCCAATAGTAAATCAGTTTCCAATCCCCCTCTCGAACAATGGAACTGGGATCTCCACCCTGATTGCCATAGTGTGGGTAATGCCAGTAAAGCGAGCGATCAGCCAGTTTCATATCGTGCATAGCAGAAGCCAAACTTACGCCCTCAATACTTACACCTTCAGGCATCTGCAGACCCGCCAATTCCAACAGTGTCGGATAAAAGTCTATGCCACTTGCAAGCACATCCAGGGTAATCGATTTTTTCTGTCCTGGGACTTTGATAAAGTATGGAACCCTAAGTCCACCTTCCCACTGATAACCTTTGCCACCTCTTAGAGGTAAATTAGAGGTAGAAAAAGCATCCCCAGAGGCCACTCCCCCATGATCTGAGGTAAATACGATAATGGTATTTTCATCCAAGCCGGCCTTTTCCAGAGCTGCCGTCACCACTCCTACCGCATCATCCATCGCCTCTACAAGCCCTGCATATACTGGATTGTCCTGATACTGCCTGATCGGAAGTCTTCTCTCCATTTCGAATCCATGATCTGCTATCCCCCTCTTTTCAGCCTTTGCTCTGTATTTTGACCACTTTTCCTCCGTAGTCTGTATAGGAGAATGCACAGCATAAAAAGACAACATAGCAAAGAATGGCTTTCGATGAACTTGGGAAATAAAACTAGCCGTCTCATTTGCCAAGCGCATACTTAGATTCTCTCCATCTGGGCCTTGTTCCATTTGGGGATTGTCATAGGGTGCAAAATATCCACCCTTAGGACTCCCAGCTGAATAACCGCCAATATTAGTATCAAAACCATGATCTTGGGGATGTGAACCTTCTCCACCCAAATGCCATTTCCCTGCGAAAAAAGTCTCGTAACCAGCATCTCTCAGAGCCTCAGGAAGCGTCACATAAGAGGCTTTAAGCGCATGGTCATATTTCGGAGGCAAGAGCTTGGTATGTCGCCCATATTCCCTCCATGCTTCACCCTCAGGAGCTCCAATCCAATCTGTGATAGAATGAATAGCAGGTGTGACTCCTGTCATAATACTGGCTCTTGCAGGACTGCAAACAGGCGAAGCAGAATACCCATGAGAAAACTGATATGACCTAGCGGCTATGGCATCGATATTTGGTGTCTCGTAAAATGAACTTCCCGTTGCGCTCAGATCATGATAACCCAGATCATCCACCAGTATAAAAACAATGTTGGGTTGGGCAGGGGATTGGGCAAAAGCATGAAAAAAGACGAGCATGAGCCCAGCAATCGGAATAAACTTCTTAAACATTAGTAAGTTAAGTTTAGCATGAGAATCCCAAGATGGTAAAGATCCTTGAAAATCAAAATATATATGGTAGGTCATGAGGGATATATTATAATCCCGCATTATGCATTAGCAAATCTACTACGGCTTCAAACCGACTCAAAATCAGTCGCTATGCTTCACTTTTCGCTCTCACCGTAGCGGTGCTACGACTCGATCTCCAAAGTGACTGATTTTCTTCCAGTTTGAACCCTCGTTACGAATCCTAATGCATAGTCCGGGATAATTGATTTTTATTGGTCATAACCTGTCCCGTGACGAAGGAAACGGGATGGAATCTCGCAAGGTAAATAATCATCCGGCTGTGTGTCGTTCTTCGACATGCTCGATTTCATCAGGGCTTCACTCTCATTCTTTATCCGACCGCCGAAAATAAAACTATAGCCGTTTTCCTGAAGTAAAGCGATTTTGCTGTTAGACATGAGGACGGCATCGGCTACTACGCTCAAATCCTCTTACTGATACTTTGCCTAAAATCGCCCAATCACCGGCAACATGGTATGCCCTTGAAACCTGTACCCTTGAAAAGCTTCATAGTCCAATGGACAGCCGTTTTCAGCAACCAGCAACCCCATACTAATTGAGGGTTGCTGTGCTTCCCATCTTTGCTATACCCGGCTATATAAGCATCTTCATTTGCTGCCTCAAAATAAAGTGTGGTAACATAAAAGAATATCATCCCGAAATGATCTCCAAGGATGCCCTCCTTGTATAAAAATATCTGTCAGAAAAAAGCCTCTCCTGTTTTCGAGGAGAGGCTTTGGTGTATTAGAACTAATATTTTACTTTTTAATCAATCTCTTGTTCATAACAAGCTTTCCAGTTTGGACCTGAACAGTATAAAGTCCCGGACTCAAGTGATCAATAGTTATTTGGTAGGTAGAGCTTCCACTTTGAACTCCTTCTTCCTCATAAACTAATCTTCCAACTGCATCAAAAATCCTGATTCCCACCGTGGTGCTTTGGTCTAATTCCACTTCAAGATTCACATCAGAATCTGCTGGATTAGGGAACATATTGAAATCTCCGAATCTAGGTTCACGACTCAGCTCAATTGCTCTTTCGATCGTCTGCCCTGCTCTATCAGTACTAAAGACTGTTATTCTGGCTGTTGCTGGAATTTCAGTTCCCATCCATACCAGTGACTTACCTACTAGTGCAAAATCAGCTTGTTCAGCAATGGAATAGGTATGCTGATCATCAACAGGATCAATAGTGTTCAGATCACCTATTACGCTACCGTTATGGATATTTCTAAGTAGGATAGAGTTACTCAATTTAATATCCGAAGCCAGAGGCTTACCCTCTACGAGTACATTTACATTAATTGGCTCTTCAAGAGCAAACCACTCGTTCGCTTGCACATCAACTTTCATTCTATAGAACCCTGCTGCAAGTGGATTGTACGATTCAGCATTGATAGTCAATTTGATTTTCTTACGCTCAAACCAGTTTTCGCTCTGAGATACAATTTTGTCGTTGATTACTTCCACTGGAGTATTCCAAGGAACGGTGATCAATTCTGGCTCCTCTTCCATTCTGTAAACAACGTTACAGTTACCGATAAAGGATCCTGGACTTCCTGCAAGCAAGGCATTCACCGCATTGGCACTGACACATATGTTGTTTCTCTTACCATTAGGCAAAACATGGCAGACCTGAACTTTATCTTGTCCTGCCTTGCCACAAGAGGCTTCAACTGAAATTACCTTAGTGAAGGTTTCATTTCCCACACACTGTTCATTTACAATCAACTCTACCTTGTATTCTTTCACAAAGTCACCATTTGCAACAACCTGGTAAGTTGAATTGTTGGCTCCTGAAATTATAGAGAATGAACCACCTTCATTTTTCCAGTACCATTTGTAAGATACACCAGAATAGGATGAAGGCTGATAAGTTGCTGTCAATGTAGTACTGGAAGGCAACCCTAAGGAACTTGATGCTCCATCAAATATGACCACATTGCCATTTGCATTTTTAGCAATACTTGAACTAATAGACGCCTGTAAGATAGTCAATTGAGCTGCTGTAGTAGTTTGAGAACCGGTAAGATTTCCTGAGTTCGGAACAAACTCAGCTGTAATAGAATAGGCTGCACCAAGCGGTAAGCTAATGGAGAAGGAATTAGAGAATATCCCATCAGTAACAGATAAAGCACTGACAGTTCCGATTGTAGTACCACCGTTTTTGAAGGTGACTGTACCGCCAGTTCCATTTACTTCAAGTTGAGTACTTGAGCTTACAGTCGCAGTCAAAGTAACATTATCTCCCTCGCAGTCAGCAAGAGAGTTTTGGACTGTGATGGTGGTGGCTGCCTTACCGATCACGATAGGTACAGATCCCGCATCGTCATTGTAGTTGCCTGTTTCATCTATGAAGGTCCAGTTTGCTATACCTCCAGGTACGTTGGTGAAGCTTGCGCCAAGAGAAAGTCCTGCCAACGTCTCCCCTTCAATGCCTAGGGCTGTGCCTGTCGCTCCATGAGCTAATGCATCGTATGTGCCGCTGTAACCCG